>NZ_BAACAP010000093.1:0-17568 GCF_045865695.1 Scytonema hankhaensis NUACC26 | reverse complement strand
GCCCAAGGTTCTGAACCGAAAAGATGCAGAATAGTCAGGCTAACTAATGCTGCCACAAGATTACCACCAATTACATTCCGAGGTTGGGCTAAAGGACTGTCAGGAATACCAAAGATTAATACGCTAGTAGCACCAAAGGGAGCCATCAGCAAAGGAGAGAATTGTGCAGCTAAAATTCTATGACCCCCAGCGAACTCAAAGCTTATTTAGACAGCCTAATCCGTAAAAACTTGCATATCAGCACAATGATCTGGGGAGCACCTGGTATTGGGAAATCGAGTATTGTAGGACAACTCACCAAAGAACACGGTATTGATTTTGTAGATGTGCGCCTCAGCCAACTTGCTCCCACGGATCTACGTGGATTACCTGTGGCTGAAGACGGTATTTCTAAATGGTATCCGCCAGAATTTCTTCCCCGTAGCGGTGAGGGCATACTGTTCTTAGACGAACTAAACATGGCTCCTCCCGCAATGCAAGGAGTTGCCCAACAATTGATATTAGACCGTCGCGTGGGTTCTTACATAGTCCCCCATGGTTGGTTTGTGTGGGCTGCGGGTAACCGTAAAGAAGACCGCGCCGCCGTATTCGATATGCCTGCACAGTTAGCCAACATGTTTTTACATCTTGAAGTACAACCTGATTTTGACAGCTTCAAAGCTTTCGCCTTAAAAACAGGAGTCCACGAACAGATTATTGCCTTTCTCTCCTTCCGCTCAACCTTATTACACAAACTCGACCCGCAACAACCCGCTTGGCCTTACTCCCCGTTCTTGGGTAATGGCAAGTAAACTACGTCATGCAGGCTTGGATATTGCGCCTGCGATCGGTACGAGTACGGCGGCTGAGTTTGGAGCATTTATCACTCTTTACGAAACTCTACCAAACCTCACTCCCATTCTAGAAGGCAAAGGAAACAGTACACCCTTTCCAACAGAACCAAGTGCAAGATATGCAACTGCCATTGGCTTAACAGTACGCGCAGCTGACGCCAACCAAGCTTACAATGCCTTTACTTGGTTAAACAAAGTAGCAACAGCAGAGTGGGTACAGTTATTTGCTGTAGATTTATTTCGAGTCATGCGGAGTAAAGGACAGATGGGAATGTTAGCAAATTTTGTTAAAAAAGACCCCAATTTGCAAAAGTTTTTACAAGATTTCCAGCAACTTGTAGCATTTTAACCGCAGATGAACGCGGATACACGCAGATAAAACAGGCTACTATCCGCGTTCGTCTGCGTGCATCTGCGGTTCCAATTTTATTATTTATCCCCCATTCCGCACCTCAACTGTCACAAACGGGAATTACTGAACGAAATCTCTAAAAAAAGAATAACACTATACTGTTTTTCTCAGAAAAACAGATGAGAAAGCGTCAAAACTCGGATCTAAGATATCCAAGCTATTCTCAATTATTAGCAATAAGACGGCTACGGATTTTCTGTCGTAATTGATAGAGAAATTTCTATAGTTATATAAATTAAGTTCTTATTTTACTGATGTATTAGTCTCACAAAAAAAATAGTAGACATAATGATTTCAAGCTATTTTCTCAAAAAAATAGCTCGTTAGTGAAGAAAATATACAGTTTCAAAATATAATTATGTTACTGCTCGATAATAACGCGCTCCATTCTTCAGGTAATAGATTTAGAATAAAATTTCTCTCCTGATTCCAATTAGAGATTTGTTTTTCTTCGTGAAAAGTCACAAGATGAATTGATTGAAAACATTGAAATATCCACTTTAAAGTAGGATTATCTATGGATTTTCCTAACTGATTCTTAACAGTTAATTGCGACTCATATAAAGCCAGACGTATTTGTCGCTGCGCTAACTTATAGACTAACAAGCACAAACCCATTATCATTGCCAATGCTTCGATTCTTTCTAGTCTTTTGAGATAAACGCTATTTGCAAAAAACGATGGGTCTTTGAGAAAAGCAAATCCTCTCTCGCATGACTGCTGTGCTTTATAATGGTAAATTATAGCGCTATTGCCAAGCTGATTTGACTCTATAACATTTGTAGCAATGATAAATCTCCCAGCACTGAGAGAATCTTGATTAATTTTATTTTCATCCTTGGTAATTGTTGCTGATATTTGATAAAAAGTAGCTAAGGAGGTAGCTGATTCTTACGTTTTTGGCGTTATTACAGTCACTTTATGTTGCTCAATTTAATGATATTTGAACTTTCCCGCCCAACTTTGTAAGAGAAGGAATTGATTCAAAAAATTTGGAAAACATATATAAAGGCTGAGAAACAAATCCTAATCCATTTAAAATCATAGCTTTCACAACATGACCTGCACTCACTTTTTCGTCTGATTCTTTTCCCAATAAATCATTAACAATTTCTACTACTCCAATGGCATCTACGATTCCTGCTACAATTCCCAAATGGTCTATATTCTGTATAGACATCTCTTCGATATTCAACATAACAACAGAGGTCTTCAGAGCAATTCTGTCTCAATTTTTCTATATTTCTTTTGAGAAGACTTAAATTTTTCTATTTCTTTTATTTTCCTGGCTCAATCCCGTAGCTCAATCCTTAGGAGGATTTCCCGAGCGCTTGATCATAGGGATATGTTTCTAGCTCTTGCAAGTAAATTATTGATATTAATTATCAATTACTTAATTTTATTGACTCTTTTATTAGTTTTTTTGTACTACTTTATTCGGATCTGATAGTTAGGGTGCGGAATGGGGGTTAAGACCCCTAGTCATGTATTGGCACAACTAGCACAAGATGATTCTGAGGTAAGTATTCTTGCATCTGTCGTATCTAACCCCTACACGCCAGGAATAGCATTGGAAAGATTATATGAGCGATATCACAGTCTTGTCGCTGAACACCCTAATACAAGTAAAAATATTTTAGAAAAACTAGCAACAAATCCTCAATGGGGAATACGTGAAGGAGTGGCAAAAAATTACAATGCACCAATCTCTGTTTTAGAGAAACTTGCAAAAGATACCCATGAAGGTGTTCGCGTGGCTGTAGTTGGAAATTCCAATACTCCCCAAGATGCGATCGCAACTCTAAACACAGATCCCGATAATGGTGTGCGTTGTGCTATTGTGAGTCGTCGTTATCGAGATGCTGAGTATTGCTTGAAACCACCTATTACCAACTGGTTCTCTAAATATCCTCTAGTACTCAGAACAAAAGCTAAGACGATGGCATTGTATATTCGCGTACCTGCTTTATTTACAGATAGTTGGATGAATGATGATAAACCATTACTGCCATTAAATATCCATCAATTCCAAAAAATTTCTGTGGAACAGTTAGAGGAAGATGTAAAATCTCAAGATAATTTAGTTCGTGTTAGTGTAGCTATTAATCCAAATACGCCTATCCATCTTTTAGAACAATTAGCAATTGATGAAGATGATTATGTTCGTCGTGCTGTGGGAACTAACTTCAACGCCTCTGTAAACATTTTGGAAAAACTGGGTTTAGATAGCAATTCTGATGTACGAGAAGTTGTAGCATATCATCCACATACTTCTGTCCCGACTCTCACAAACTTAGCAGAAGATAGAGGTTGGCATATCCGTAAAGCGGTGGCATCAAACCCAAACACCCCTACAAGTGTCTTAAATAAACTGGCAGAAGATGCTACAGCAGAAGTGAAATACGCTATGTTCGATAATGTAAAACGATTTATTGACAATTCAGAGTTTGTCAGTATTTTTCAAAAATTGGTGGAAGATATATCAATATACTCTCATTTTCGTGGTGTAATTGCCTCTCACCCAAATGCACCAAAAAATATTTTAGAACGACTTGCAAAGGGTGAATATCGTGAATCAGTTGCAGCGAATCATAACACACCGATTCATGTTTTGTTACACCTAACACGAGATTTTCATAACTCAATTGATAGAGAAGCGATCGCTAATTTATGGCTACAGCTAACCATCAATCCCGATATTTCTAGCAACGATTTAGAAAAAATTATAGAAATCAACGATCTAAAATTAAAAATAGCTATAGCTCGTCACCCTAATACTCCTACCAACCTTTTAGAAAGATTTGCCAATCATTCATCTCGCTCTATTCGTATCGTTATTTCTAAACACCCTAATATCTCTATTCAGAGTTTGAAACAACTCCTACAAGATAAAGATGTTTATGTTAGAAAAACAGCACTTGCTACCTATTTCCAAAATTTTTATAACAATCAAAATACTCCCGATAACATTTTACAACAGTGGCAAGTCGTACAAAATTCTAAAGCATCGCCCAAGGCTCTTGTAGGATTAGCAACGAGTCCGTGGTTACTCATTCGCGAAGCTGTTGCTTCTCACCCCCAAGCTTCTACTAAGCTTCTCCATCAACTTGCATTGGATAATTGTAGCGAAGTCCGCTTTCAGGTAGCACAAAATCCCAATACTCCTGCAAATATTTTACGACAGCTATCTCAAGATAAATCAGATCGGGTTAAAATAGCGATCGCACAAAACCCCAACACGCCTGTAAATATTCTCGAACAATTAGCCTGCAATTATCAATGGGATACTGACATCCACCAAGCAGCCGTGAAAAACCTCATACAACATCGCTCTTCCAAGGTAGGCAAAATTTTGGAAAGTTATATGTCCTTAGATGAGCCTTATTTCACACGCTTTGTGGTTTTTTTACATCCTCTTGCCCCAAGTTCGTTGTTAACTAAAAACCATCGCTCGTTGTCTTGGCAAGAACGGTATGCGATCGCACAAAACCCTAATACCCCAACTGCAATTCGCCAACAACTCACTCAAGATAGTAACTGTGTGGTTCGTGCGGCTGCCAAAGCTAATCTGTAGCTACAGATTAATGAGTCCGCAATGCTATGTAATAGTAAATATTCAACATAATTTAACTTAATATAACAACCAATAAACTCCCTAAAAACAAGGATAAAAAATTATTGATTTCCAAACATCCTCTTGCAAAGCTTGCAGGCAAGTTTGAAGGTGAATTTTGGGAAAATACCCTAGATGAAATTCTACGTTTTAGAGAGACAGATAAAGAGGAAATCAAGAAACATTTAGATAGTAGTTTATCTCATGAGTAAGATAGGTGTATTTATTAGATACCAGTATTGTTAGTAATTATCTGGCTCAACGTCGTAACTCTCTCTTGTTAACAAATCAGATTTTCAACACGTCACCTGAACTAATATTTATTAGCAATTCCCAGGTGGAGCCACCGGATCGAGGTCAGGGGTGAGGCCATTTCACCAAATGATTGCTACACACGATCCCCCCTAGCCCCCCTTAATAAGGGGGGTTGGGAGTCCCTTCTGGGGTTGGGGGCTGATGGGGGGATCTGATGGGGTCTAACCTTGCGTACTAGCAGGGTTCAATTTGGTAGTTCTTTTTTCAAAGCCTCCAATGAAGCCCAACGTCTATCAACACGTGTATCTGATTTAATAGCATTGGGTACAATACCGGGACAGTTAGCATCACACAATTGCCTTTGTGGAAACTCCAAAGACATTTGCTCGTATAACCATTCACTCGGATAAAAATATCCTTGAGGCGGCAAAGTTTCTACCAAATCGTCAAATGCGACTTCTCGTTCTAATGGTAGGTTATCTGATTCGGGATCTGTTTCTTCTAGCCAAATAATTTCCTTGGTCTTGATTGCCAAACGATGATTGTAGTTCTGCAAGCACCGATTGCAGGTACAAGTCACAATTGTTTCTGCCTGAGTTGAAACCTCTAAGTAGTTACCTTGATGCTGTACGCGGATGAAACCGCGAACTGGTGTCAAAGTTTCTAGACCGGGCAAAAACTCTTTGAGCTGAATTTCTTCCGTCCGCTCGGGCGCTTTAGTTAATTGCGGAATGTAAATCGCGTCCATGAGACTTGTGAGACATCCTCACTATAATTGCAGAATGTGTGCGCGTCTCTAAGTTTAACTTTTTTACAAATTAGTTTAATAGCTTTTTTATTCGGATTTCCGAAATTTTTTCAAAAGTCAGAGGATTTTGGATTGAAAGCAATGGGAACTGGGTACTGGGGAACTCGGGGTCCCCTCCTTGTTGAGGGGCAATGGGGACTTGACAAGCAGGAGAGCAGAGGTGATGACTAATCGCCAAGTCCCCAATCCCTAATCGCCAATACCCAATCCCCAACTTCCATCATTCTAATGAAGCAAGGCGTACAACAAGGTGACGATGTGGCTCTTTTCCTCGGCTAAAAGTTTCTAAATCGCCGAATTCCTTGAGTAAAGTATGGACTTGACGGCGTTCAGCAGAACTGAGGGATTTTATTTCCACCTCTAATCCTGAAGAACGCGCTTGCTCTGCAGCAATTTCTGCCATTGAACGAATTTCTGCATACCTCTTAACACGGTAGCCATCTAGTTCCACGGTGTAAGAAGCTTGCAAATCTGGTGATTGATTTAAATTGAGAATAGTGTTCGCCAGATACTGAACAGCATCTAACACTGAACCGTCAGAACCAATAAAAGTTGCTATTTGTTCTGGTGTTAACGTACTCTCATCAATTGTCAACCAGTAGCTGTCTGATTCGGGAGTATCCTCAAAATCATTGGGTGCAGGGTTTGTTTCTATCTCACCTGTCACTTCAACAGATACTCCACTAAGTCGTAGGAGTGTTTTTAACCACTCCTGACCCCGTTCTATTCGATTATCGGTCATTGTTAACTTGTAGTCTTTTTCTTAGAACTTTTTGGCTCAAAAGGTAGTGCTTTTTGCTGTGTACCTTCTGCCTGTTTTTCCTGAGCATCTACAACTTTTTGCAGTTCCTCTGGTAGAGGTTCCCGCATAAGTATAAAGGTTTGCAGAGTTTGGAAAATATTACCAATCACCATATACATTAATACCCCTGCTGGTAGTGGGAAGAACAAGAACATCCCAGAGAAAATAACAGGAGTAATTTTGTTTACTGTATCCTGTTGTGGATTGGCACTAGCAGTATTCTGTGACCCAGACAGGATTTGGCTGACGTAAAGGGTAATGCCAAATAGAATGACCATTGCTACAACGTCCCAGTGAATTGTGCCATCTGGGTCAATTGCACCAACTCTGCCTAAAGCATCAATAAAGAGAAATCCTTTATTAGCGGCTAATCCAGGAATAGTTCCTTGAATTGTCACATCTCCTGGCTGCAATGCTTCTATATTACCCTCAGCATCTATTGTTACCCGGTCTTCCCCTTTCGTGATTTTCCATTCAGGGATTAACTGGGTGTCAGGATGTTCTGCTAAAAGTCCATCAAATGGTTTGCCTTCAGGTGTTTGATACACTATCTTGGTGTGTTCTCCCACCGCTAATTTACTACCTCCAGGCAAGATAGCACTAACCTTTACGTGTTCTCCTTCAGCAACATAAATGTTTTGGGGAGGAGTTGCAAAGGCTTGAGGTTGAATTCGTTCAATTTGCTCGCTAGGAAAAACTTGTAAGTTAATGCTGTAGTTAACTCCAGCAAAAGGAGAACCCCTTAAAGTCGCAAACAACGCTAGTAAAACTGGCATCTGCAAGAGCAATGGCAAACAACCTGCAAGTGGATTGCCAAATTCCTTTTGGGCATTAAGCATTTCCTCCTGTTGCTTTTGCGGATCGTCCTTATAACGTTCTTTAATTTCTTGCATCCGCTTGTTCATTAAAGGCTGTACAATCCGCATCCGGCGCATATTGCGAATTGAACCAGCACTTAGGGGATAAAGTGCGAAGCGGATAATCAATGTTAATGCTACGATCGCCAATCCATAGCTAGGCACAATCCCATAGAACAAGTCTATGATTGGCAGCATTACGTTATTCGAGAGAAACCCGATACCAAAATCCATTATTTTGAATTCAACCTGAGGTACTGTGAAATTGACTTAATCTAATTTATCTAAATTATCTTATCGGTGATGGGGAATTGGGTACTGGGTACTGGCGATTGGGGATTAGGGATTGTTTAGAATAGCATTGTGTATGGTTAAAAATTATTCAGTTCCCATTTTTTTTCTTTGCTATGCCCTGTTGCCCAAGCCCCAGTACCCAATCCCTATTACCCATTACTTCCTGTTTGCCGCAACGTAATTGGGGTTTTTGGCGATGACTCTTTCTTCGATGTAGTCGTAGATTTCGCGAAATTTGGGAATAGCTCTCAATTCCAACCGACTACCATCCTTCATGGTAATCACCATATCTCCCCACAAGCCAATCCCACGGGGTACTTTGACAATTTTCGCCACTTCAGAGTAAATCACGTCACTACGTACCCGTCCCATCCAACCTCCTGTTACGGAAACTCGGCGATCGGTGATGCGGAAACGCAGCCATAATGCTCGAACAATTGCGCCAACTGTCAATGGTATACCAACCACAGTTAGCCCAATCAGTATGTTTACGATTAAATCCCCAATATGAGGACCACCCTCAAAATAAACTTCCTCACGAATTCCCATTGAATACCTCGGCTTGTGCTAGCAACTGCTCTAATTCTTGCAGAAATTGTTGGGTTACGCACTCTTGTTCTGCGGCTGTTGGTTTAACAACAACAACGAGTCGCCAACCTGGTGATATTCTCGGCAATAATTGATGCATTACTGCTGCTATCTGCCGCTTGATACGGTTGCGAACAACTGCTCGTTTGCTGACTTTTGTGCTAATCGAGATGCCAATTTGGGTTGGAGGAAGAGGAGGAGATAAGGAGGTTATGGGGCTATCTCCCCCTTGTCTTGCTTTAGGGGGAGCATCCAAAGAAGGCTTTACGGAAGGCAATGGTCGTAAGGCTCTGAGCGTCAAATGACAACTATGACGCCGGATTCCTTCCCGAAAAACTGCCTGGAAATCTTTTCGAGATTTTAGTCTATGCGCTTTATGCAATGCCACAACAGGTGCAAGGGAATTGCTTTGCAGAACTCTAAACGCTCAAACGATAACGTCCCTTTCTTCTTCTTGCTTTAATCACGTTTCTACCATCTGGTGTTCGCATTCTTGCTCGAAAACCAGAAGTTCTTTTTCTCTTTCGGTTGGTTCCCTCTAGGGTTCTTTTCATACTTTTGCCCTCTCTAGATGATTTTTATAAAAAAAGTCACAATTTACAAGTTTATCATAATTACTGGCGATTGGGGATTGGGGAACTCGGAGTCCCCTCTGGGGATAAGGGGCGATGGGGATTGGGGATTGGGATTTTGGATTGGTTAGTCCTTCTTGTCTCCTCTGCTCCCTTGCTCCTTTTCTCCCCAGTTCCCAATCGCCAGTCCCTAGTCCCTAACTGATACTGACAATCCACGTTCCAAGATACTGGGAGAGCGGTACATCTCCAGAGGATTGAATAAGGCAATTGAAGTAAAACATTCCGCCCGTTGCAGGGTTCTTTACGTTCGAGAGAACCAATTCTACATTGCTACCTGCTGGTACTGGTTCTTCGGGATACATTGTAATCACGTTATTTTCTTTGTCCCACTTGACTTCAGACAAAGGTACTGTTTTACCTTTGACCCGAATTTCCATTTTCTTGGTATCGAAAGACCCTTTGTAGTATTCGGGATAACTAATTACAAATTGTGCAACTGCTTTTTTAAGCTTTTTGTTGGGGATTTTTAACCGATAGCGATCCCAGCCATTGGTTTGACCGCCAAAATCTAAGCGGAAAGGTAGTTGGTTTTCACCTTTTACACCGCTAAATAGTGTGAATCCGGGTAAGCCTTCCGCCAATGCGATCGCTGGAACACTCGCCAGCAAACAGCTAGTTATGGCTAAAGCAGAAAGTAAACGTCGCATGGTCAAGCTCCTACTTTTGGTGAGTGGTTGGTAGGGGCGCAATGCAAGAGCGCCCGTACAGTCGTTAGTAGTGGATAGGAATGAATAACTACCTGACGACTACACAACACTGTAACTAAACTTTACTACTGAATTATCAATAATGGACGTAATATCAATACCAACTGTGCCTTATACGTAAATTTACTGTCACTTTAATAAGTTATAGTATTTTTTTAACTTATTTTATTTTCTTTCCACTGGAAGATTACCTCATCGCGTAGGGTGGGCATTGCCAACCAAAGCGCGAATGTAGGGCATAGCCCCACCTATAAAGAGCGATAATTTTAGAGGGAAAGGGAGTAAATTCTGTGGTTTTTGGTGAAAATACTGTTTTTATTTGATTATGTAAAGAAATATATAAAATTGTATAGAAATATATTAATTTTGTTATAAAAATTCAGTCAGTTATTAGAGACATTAAGATTTAACTTGGAATAGATTGAGTAAAATGATTTTTACTCAAAGCAAAGATTTTTTCAATTTTTGCTGATAACTTTTTGAGAAGAATTTGGCTAGTATTGCAGTATGTAAAAAAAAGAAAACAAAATTTTTCAATCCCTAAAAGAAGTTGAAGACAACGAGGCAGAATTTAGGGATCGAACTAGGATGAGCAATAGAGTATCTAAGAAAGTGTGAAGGGTCAGATTGAGAAATTGAAGAGTGCGGAAGCGAAGGTTAAGTTATACTAGCCAACTGCAAAGAGCCAACGCTCATGCACCACACAAGCGCTTGTTGCCTCATCAGAAAATTTTCAGAGCTGGCAGAAGATATAAGTATTTATTCGCAAGGAGATTGCATGAGAATAGCTGTTGCTAAAGAAATAGAAGTTTGCGAGCGTCGAGTTGCCTTAATTCCTGACACCGTTGCCAAATTGGTAAAACAAGGTTTGGAAGTGTGGGTAGAAGCAGGTGCAGGTGAGCGGGCTTTCTTTTCTGATGCTGCTTATGAAGCAGCAGGAGCTAAAGTTATATGTGATACGGCTACATTGTGGAGAGAAGCAGATATTCTGGTCAAAGTTAGCCCACCACAGGAAAGAGAAAACGGACGTTCTGAAATTGATTTGCTTAAAGAAGGATCTGTACTTATCAGCTTCCTAAATCCTTTAGGCAATCCATCAACAGCACAGCAACTTGCAGAACGCAAAATTACTGCTCTAAGTATGGAGATGATTCCCCGCACTACAAGAGCGCAAAGTATGGACGCTTTGTCGTCGCAAGCTTCCATAGCAGGATACAAGGCGGTTTTAATTGGTGCAGCAGCATTACCAAAATATTTCCCCATGTTGACAACTGCAGCAGGAACCATAGCACCTGCAAAAGTGTTTGTCATGGGTGCTGGTGTAGCAGGCTTACAAGCGATCGCAACAGCAAGACGTTTGGGAGCGATTGTAGAAGCTTTTGATATCCGCCCTGCTGTGAAAGAAGAAGTTCAAAGTTTAGGGGCAAAATTTGTTGAAATCAAGCTCGAAGAAGAAACAACAGCAGCTGGAGGCTACGCTAAAGAAATCTCTGAAGCCAGCAAACAGAAGACTCAAGAAGTTGTAGCCGAACACATTAAGAACGCTGATGTTGTGATTACCACAGCTCAAGTACCAGGTAAAAAAGCACCACTTTTGGTCACTGAAGAAATGGTGGCACAAATGAAAGCAGGCTCAGTTATTGTAGATATTGCAGCCGAACAAGGTGGTAACTGTGCTTGTACCGAACCGGGCAAAGACATTATATGGAATGGCGTAACTATCATCGGTCCTATTAACTTACCATCATCCATGCCAGTTCACTCCAGCCAGTTGTACTCCAAGAACATAGCATCGTTGATGCAACTTCTCATTAAAGACAAAGCTCTAGAGGTGAATTTTGCTGACGACATTATTGATGCAGCTTGCATTACTCATGCAGGTGAAATTCGCAATCAGCGAGTCAGCGATGCTTTAAAAGCTTTGGCAATGGCTAATAGTTAGTAGTTAGTTGATAGTTGTTAGTTGATAGTTGTTTGACTACTAACTACCAACCACTAACCACTAACCGCTAACCACTAACCGCTAACCAATAAGGAATTTATCAATGTCAGAAGCATTAATTGCAGCTTTGTTTGTCTTCGTTTTGGCATCTTTTACGGGATTTGAGGTCATTAACAAAGTCCCCCCAACTCTCCACACCCCTCTCATGTCCGGTTCAAACGCGATTTCTGGAATTGCAGTCCTTGGGGCGATAGTCGCTTCCGGTGCAAAAGAGTGGAATCTTTCAGTCATTCTTGGTTTGATTGCTGTTGTACTAGCAACTGTAAACGTAGTCGGTGGGTTTCTAGTCACAGATCGGATGCTGCAAATGTTCAAGAAGAAAGTTAGTGGTTAGTAGGGGCGCAATGCAAGAGCGCCCGTACATAGTTAGTGGTAATTGTTACCAACTAACAATTAACAACCAACAACTAACAACTAACAACTAACAACTAACAATGAAATTATGAACAATTTTCTTCCTACAGGGATTCAGCTTACGTATTTAGTCGCTGCATCTTTATTCATCCTGGGCTTGAAAAAGTTGGGTTCGCCCGCAACCGCACGGCAAGGTAATGTTGTTGCAGCAGTAGGTATGCTTCTGGCAATTGTGGCAACACTGCTAGACCAACACGTGTTGAACTATGAAATGATTTTGTTGGGCTTGGCAATTGGCTCGGTGTTGGGTGCGATCGCAGCTTACAAAGTCCAAATGACTGATATGCCCCAAATGGTGGGTTTGCTGAACGGTTTGGGAGGTGCGGCTTCAGCCCTCGTCGCTGTTGCGGAATTTTGGCGGTTGTTGAACACTACTGGTGGAGTCACTCTTGACGCCAACATCTCCATGCTTCTGGATGTGTTAATTGGTGGTGTGACCTTTACAGGTAGCACGGTCGCCTTTGCAAAACTGCAAGGCATTATGAGTGGTGCTCCAATTACATTTCCCTTGCAAAAAGCTTTTAATGCTTTACTCCTATTTGCGTATTTGGCAGGTAGTGCCTATATGCTAGTCGCACCACATAACTTGCCTGTATTCTTAGGAATCGTTTTCGTTTCTCTGGTATTGGGTGTGATGTTTGTCATTCCCATTGGTGGTGGCGATATGCCTGTGGTGATTTCATTATTGAACTCATTTTCAGGATTAGCTGCTGCTGCTGCTGGATTTGTGGTAATGAACAATATGCTCATCATTTCCGGTGCATTAGTGGGAGCATCTGGTATTATCCTTACCGAAATTATGTGTAAGGCAATGAACCGTTCTCTCATCAGCGTACTGTTTGATGCGTTTGGAACAGGTGGAGCAACTGGTGCTGGTGGTACTAGTGGTACGGCGACAACTGATAAAACTGTCCGTAGCATAGATCCAGAAGAAGGCGCGATGATGTTGGGTTATGCTCGTTCCGTAGTTATTGTTCCTGGTTATGGGATGGCAGTGGCGCAAGCACAGCACAGCGTTCGCGAGTTAGCCGATCAACTCGATCGTATGGGTGTTGATGTGAAGTACGCAATTCACCCTGTTGCTGGTAGAATGCCCGGTCATATGAACGTGTTGTTGGCAGAAGCGAATGTGCCTTACGAGCAACTCCACGATATGGATGATATCAATCCCCAGTTCGATCAGACAGATGTAGCGTTGGTGATTGGGGCAAATGATGTGGTTAACCCTGCAGCACAAAGTGATGCGAATAGTCCTATCTATGGAATGCCGATTTTAGAGGTGGATAGGGCAAAGCATGCGATCGTGATCAAGCGCGGTATGAGCGCTGGTTTTGCTGGTGTAGATAACGAGTTATTCTACAAGGATAAAACTACGATGCTTTTCGGTAGTGCTAAAGATATGGTGTCGAAGTTGGTTAGTGAAGTGAAACAGTTGTAAGGAATTTTGGATTTTGGATTACACAAATCCGAAATTCCTCCATTAAATAATGTATTAGCTTGCTTGGGGTATGATATTGCACCAGGCAAGCTTTTTTAATGGTTAGTGAACCTTACTAGAGCATCGGTTAAGTACTCCCAAAAATCCGGTTTCTATTTAGTGAAAGATTGCAATTTCGTTGACTCAACTTAGAGAAATACGACTAGCAACAGATTTCCTGTTACTCAATACTTGTCGATTAAGCCTAAAAATACGAAAACACGTAGGTTGGGTTGAGGAACGAAACCCAACATTTACAGACATTTGTTGGGTTTCTCCAAGAGTTTACCCAACCTACAAAAATTTGAGAGACCTTGCAGTATTGTCCTGTTACTCATGACAAGCGCGATCGCTAGCCTAATATAAAAAGTTACACCTAACTATATTTTGACTATATTGCTCTAGCTCTCAACAAATTGACGCTGTTGTCCTATTAATTATCAAAGGCATTTATCTATCATGTTTAATAACCTGTTCGATAAATTTCTGCCAGGTTTCATTAGGAACCCAGATTTTGTGTAAATCTTGCTTTGCCTCTTGCTTGCAATTGACAAGACGCAAACTTTCTGGTAAATGTAACTTATAAAAAATTGGGTATTTAAGGTTTGATGCTCCGGGTTTCAGTATTTATTCGTAGAATTAAATTATGAGTTCTCAGGATATTTATCAAAAACAGGTGGAGCTAGCGCTTACCAATCTAGGCAAGAAGCCACAAAATATACTAGTTTTCTATGGACGTTCTGGGATTGGCAAGAAAGATTTATGTGACTCGATATTTGAATCTTGGAAGTCGCAATGTCTGTGTGCCTTGTTGGATGGAGAGGAGATTGGGGAAAATTTTTGGAGTGCTCTAAAAACAGCCGTAATTCAACTGCGAAAGCATTTTAGCTCAGCTAAAGATAATTTTACTTGCTTCGATCTAGCCTACTTTAGCTATATGAAGCGTGTGGAAAGCAATCCACCAGCAAACTCGGCTGAGTTTTCTAAAAGAATGGGATATGCTGAGATTGGTGACAACGCTGCTGAGTTAATTAACGGTTTTCTGGAAGAATTTAAAAAGCTGCCTATACCTGGAATTGAACCACTGGCAAAATTTGCTTGGTTCTGTATGCTGTTATCTAACCCAGAACATTGGGAATGGTATAGGCGAAGCAAGTGTCGCGATCGCCTACAGGAAGTGGGAAATTGTACAAGAAATAAGGAAGTTTTGCAGCAACTGCCGATTTTTCTGCTGAATGACTTGCGCGAATATCTACAAAGCTCTAATCTCCCTGCTTCTAAGCGACAAGCGATGATTCTGGTAGATGGCTATGAATATTTACTGGATAAATCCTTACGATGTACTTGGTTGGAGGAGATGGTAACACAGCGAAATCCTAATGTGCTGTGGGTGATATTCTCTGAGCAACAGCTCAATTTGACACAAAATACCCACAATATTCCTATACTCCCGTTAACTGATGACGAATGTCAAGCGGTTCTGAAAGAAAAATTTGGTATTGACGAGCCCCAAATTCGTCGAATTATTATTCAGGCATCTGGCGGCATTCCTTTGTACTTACGGCTGGGGGTGGAGACGTGGCAAGACATCAAAAAGCAGCGCCAGCCAAAGGTTGCAGACTTTGCCCGGAATCTGAACGAGGTTCTACGCCAACGAGATGCAGCTTGGGAGCCAGATGAACGGCGGATGTGGCAAGTCCTGTCTAACTGCCGTACTTGGGATAAGGTGCTGTTTGTCAGTTTGATGGAGCAGTTTCAATTGGAGAACTGGCGCGATCGCTTTGACAAAGTACTGGCATCGCCCTATGTTGAGCAAGCGGGATCGGGATGGCGCTTGCACCCAATAATGCGACAGCACTTGCAGGAGAACCAGCCAGAAGACTTGAAACGAGCAGTAAATAGCTGGTTGTTTGAGCATTATCAGAGAGAATACCAAAATCCAGAAATACAGTTGACGGCACTGGGAGAGGCACTTCATCACGGGTTGGAGAGTCAGCAACCACAACAGGCAATTAGTTGGTTTTTAGAGCAGGTGGCGGTGCAGCAGAACTTGGGTAGACACCAGGCGGTTGCTCCGATGTTGCAATTTTTGTTGAAGGGAGAACAAAATATCCACGCCATAACCGCTTTGGCTTGGACACTGTTGGGTAAGTCCCTCGTTGCTTTGGGTGACTACGAGCGAGCGGTGGAAGATTTGGAGATAGCGCGATCGCAATGGATCGCTTTGCAGCAGGGTGACAGTCTTGACGCTGCGACTGTGGAGTTGGAACTCGCTGGTGTTTACTTAAAGCTAGAGCGCACCTTTGATGCTAGCAACGCAGTTCAAAAAGCGCTACGCATACGCACCACCCAACTAGGTGCAAATGAGTTAGGGGTAGCTGAGGTACTGAACCGCCAAGCTGAAGTTGCTGCAAGTCAAGGTGATTACCGAGAAGCAGCGAATCTAAGTCAACGCGCTTTGCAAATACTTCAGTCCGATCCAAGTACTCAACCCTTGCAACTAGCGCAATGGAAATATACTGCTGCTTGGTTGAATGCCTATAACAATAATTTGGACGTAGCGGAAAAGCTGTGCCAAGAGGCGATGGAAATTGTCAAAAATGCTGCTGGTGATGAGCATCCCTTGGCTATCTCTTGTCAAACGTTTTTAGGAGATATTTACCAAGAGATGGGACAGCACAAATACCAAAAAGCTTACGAACAGTATCAGCTAGCACTTGATGTAGCAGAAATCAGTTTTAGTCCCAACCATCCTCAAACCTTGCATCTGCTGCAAGCCTTGACGCATCTTTGTCGAAAAGTGGGAGAATATGATACAGCAGATGAGTTTGCAGAACGCCACAATGCCCATGTTCAAATCGGTAATTTTGAAGAAACTGCTGGTGCTGCTACAAGGTTAAATAATCTTGGTCTTTCGCTGTTGAACAAGAGTCAGTACGGCAAAGCCGAACCACTGCTGAAACAAGCGCTACAAATCCGCTTAAAAGTACTAGGAGCAGAACACCCCGATACTGCTAAGAGTCTCAACAACTTAGCTGGGTTGTACGAATCCCAAGGACGATACGATCGAGCAGAACCACTGTACAACCAAGCGCTGCAAATCCATCTGAAGGTACTAGGAGCAGAACACCCCGACACTGCTACTAGTCTCAACAACTTAGCTGGGTTGTACGAATCCCAAGGAAGATACGATGAAGCCGAACCACAGCTCAAACAAGCGCTGCAAATCCGCTTAAGAGTGCTAGGAACAGAACACCCCGACACTGCTACTAGTCTCAACAACTTAGCTGGGTTGTACGATTCCCAAGGAAGATACGATGAAGCCGAACCACTGTACAACCAAGCGCTGCAAATCCGCTTAAAAGTGCTAGGAGCAGAACACCCCGACACTGCTAATAGTCTCAACAACTTAGCTGGGTTGTACGAATCCCAAGGAAGATACGATGAAGCCGAACCACTGTACAACCAAGCGTTGCAAATCTGCTTAAAAGTACTAGGAGCAGAACACCCCCACACTGCTACTAGTCTCAACAATTTAGCTTGGTTGTACGAATCCCAAGGAAGATACGATGAAGCCGAACCACTGTACAACCAAGCGCTGCAAATTAACTTAAAAGTGCTGGGAGCAGAACACCCCGACACCGCCCAAAGTCTCAACAACTTAGCCGCGTTGTACGAATCCCAAGGAAGATACGATGAAGCCGAACCACGGCTGAAACAAGCGCTACAAATCCTCTTAAAAGTACTAGGAGCAGAACACCGCGACACTGCTACTACTCTCAACAACTTAGCTGGGTTGTACGAATCCCAAGGAAGATACGATGAAGCCGAACCACTGTACAACCAAGCGCTGCAAATTAACTTAAAAGTG
>NZ_BAACAP010000092.1:0-17462 GCF_045865695.1 Scytonema hankhaensis NUACC26 | reverse complement strand
GGGCTAAGCATACTCTTGCTGTTAATGGCTTACACCTGGGTAGCTTATCGAGTGTACCAACTTGTACTGCGTAAAGGAGAACCGACCATGCAACTACTACAGGAAATTTATCAAACCCAAACTGTCAGAGATTCACAAGGAAATGAGATAAATCCTTTTCCTACTTCTACTGCTTACGATCTTGGCACAACTCTTCAGGAGTTCATTCAAAAAAATCACTTAGAAAGAACGTTGGAAATAGGTATGGCTTATGGCTTGTCTACCCTATTTTTCTGCCAAGCACATCATGAAAGAGGTAGAGGAAGCCATATTGCGATCGATCCAATGCAACACAGTGAGTGGAAATCCATTGGAGTACTTAATGTTCAAAGAGCAGGTTATGCAGACAAATTTAGATTTTTTGAGGCTTGTGCTGATGAAGTTTTACCTCAGCTGATAGCACAGGGAGAAAAAATTGACTTTGCCTTTATAGATGGCTCCCACTTATTCGACTACGTCTTAGTAGATTTCTTCTTAGTTGACAAATTGTTAGAAGTTGGAGGGTATGTTGTTTTTGATGATATATGGATGACCGGAATTAGAAAAGTTGTCTCTTTTATCTTAGCAAATAGAGATTATGAGTTGGTGAATTTTGATACAAAAGCCAGCTTTTCTAAACGTTTACAAGTTATTATCAAGCGCTTTTTCCAGAATCCTTTTGAAGGAAATTGCCAAGGAATGAAATATATTCCTAGTAATATTTGTGTATTGAAGAAAGTTTCTGACGATCGTCGTCCTTGGGACTATCATCGTTCATTTTAAACCTGGCTGGAAGTAAAAATTGTGTTCCCCTTCTGAGTTTCTCTTTGGAAGGGACTTTCTTATTAATCTGGTTGATTTTTTAGTACAAGAAACCGTTCTGATTTGGTATGACTTTTAGTTTGAACATACACCATAATTGAAAGACTTAAATCTATGAACATCTCTTCTTCCGGGCATTTAGATAATCTTTCTCAAGTGGCATTCGATGCATATGTGACACCATACTTCGACTCTGACAGTTTACAAAATTCTATTAGTGGTAACAACTGGTTTGTCAGTACCAGTTCTACCATGTTCATCGACACTGTAGTGAATGAGTACCGAACCTTCATAGTAAACAGTACTGCTGATGTGTTGGATGAGAACGATGGCGTTACCACTCTGCGCGAAGCTATTATTCAAGCAAATGCGATCGCAGGATTAGACGCGATCTTGTTCGACGAGTTGGAGTTTGCTTCTGAGCAAACGATTACCTTGAGTTTGGGGCAACTCAGCATTACTGACAGCTTGACGATCGATGGCGGAAACCGTGTAACAGTTAGTGGCAATGATACTTCACGAGTCTTTGAGATTGGGGCGGGAGCAACAGTGACCCTATCTGGGTTGGACATTGCCAATGGTAGGGTAGTTAATGATAATGGTGGTGGGATTTACAACAGTGGCAGCCTTACGTTGGACAAAAGTACTGTTCGCAACAGTACTGTAACTGCTGACTTAAATGCCACTTATGGTGGTGGTGGCATTTACAACACGGGTACTATAGCTGTAAACAATAGTACTCTCAGCAGCAACTCAGTCATTAACGAGCTTGGTGGCAGTGTTGGCGGTGGTATCTATAACGAAGGCACCGTCACAGTAGATAACAGCACCATAAGTAATAACTTAGCAGGCTTTCAGCACGGTCTTGGCAGACCCAACCTCACCCTCATTGGTTCTGGTGGTGGTATTTACAACAGGGGTACCGTGATGGTGAACAACAGTAACCTCAGCAGCAACTCAGCGATTGGCGACGGTGATAGCATTGGCGGTGGCATTTACAACACGGGTACCGTGGCG
The DNA here is from genome assembly GCF_045865695.1 of Scytonema hankhaensis NUACC26. Classification (NCBI taxonomy): domain Bacteria; kingdom Bacillati; phylum Cyanobacteriota; class Cyanophyceae; order Nostocales; family Scytonemataceae; genus Scytonema; species Scytonema hankhaensis. The sequence continues at coordinate 15,605 of NZ_BAACAP010000092.1, read as the reverse complement.
ATAAGCAACAGTGCTGTCAACAGCAACTCGGCAACAACCACACTTAGTAGTAGCTATGGAGGAGGTATATATAATATATATGGTACGGTGATAGTGAGCAATAGCATCCTCAGCAGCAACTTGATAAGAGTTGGTGGTAGTGGCATTGGCGCGTTTGGTGGTGGTATCTACAACAGTAATGGTGGTAACGTAACGGTAAGTGATAGCACTCTTAGCAGCAATCAGGCAGGAGGAAGATTGCTCGGCGGCGGTGGTGGTATTTATAACAACACTGACAGCATTTTGAGTGTAAGTAACAGTACCTTAAGTAACAACAGGGCATTTACTAGCAGAGAGAGTGGTGGTGGCGGCATTTACAATACGGGTACCGCGAGCGTGAGCAACAGCACCATAAGAGATAACTTATTTGGCGGTGGGTTTAGTGGTACAGGCGGTGGGATCTTGAACGATAACAATGGTACTCTGACTGTAAACAACAGCACCATCAGCGGTAACTCAGTCAATGGCAGTCTTAGTAGCGCAGGCGGCGGTATTGGTAACACAGGTACCGCAACGATAAGCAACAGTACTATAAGCGACAACGTAGCACCTGGAACCTTTGGCAACGGTGGCGGTATATCGAACTCCGGTACCCTGACACTGGTGTTTAGCACTCTTACCCTCAACCAAGCCGTTAACGGAGGCGGCATAGTGGTGGTAGAGCCGATATTGGCGCATTTGAATTTTCCTTTGCCTAATGGATGCTATCTCTGCATTCATGAGTTAATTTTTCATCCACAACAACGTTAGTAAGCGATCGCTCACCAACACATGAATCTTAACATCAACTAACAAAATCAACGGACTTAAACCTATGGACTTCTTATCTACCTCTGCGTGGGATAGTTCTCAAACTTTGTCAGGCGCATTCAATCCATCCATCACACCAGACTTTAATTCTGGTAATCTACTAGATCCGATACACAATAGCACATCCCTGACAAGCTTGGGTGCCATTATTACGGTCAACAGTATTGCTGATATTATCGATGACAACGATGGTGTGACGACTCTGCGCGAAGCGATCGCTCGAGCCAACGCACTCGCAGGCGTTGATGCGATCGTCTTTGATTCTTCAATCTTTGCCAATGCACAAACCATTACTCTTAGCTTGGGGCAACTTAATATCACCGATAGCCTGAATATAGCCGCCCCAGTTGACCCCTTAACAGGTGCAAACCTGCTTACAATCAGTGGCAACAATGCTTCGCGAGTGCTTGAGATTGGCACAGGCATAACAGTTAACCTTTCTGGAATGATTGTTGCCAATGGCAGAGTTATAAATGACAACGGTGGTGGGATTAGAAATAGTGGTACCCTCATCCTAGAGCACACTATTGTTCGTAATCACAGCGTTTTTGCTAATGGAGAGCCAACGTCTGACGTGTCAGTTGTTTATGGTGGCGGCATTTACAACGCTGGTACATTGACACTAAATAATAGTACCATCAGCAGCAACACAGTAAATGCCTTTATGGGATCGGCAAGACCCTCAGGACCTTTTGACATGAGAAGAGGCGTTAGCGGATCTGGGGGTGGTATATATAATAACGGAACCTTAAAGATAAGCAACAGCACAGTAAATAGCAATAGATCTAGTGGTCTCGGTACGGCTGGAGGAGGTATATATAATGACGGCAATCTCGAATTTACTTATAGCACACTGAGTAATAATGAGGCAAGTAGTAGCAATAACACTCTTGGTGGTGGTATATATAATATAGGTAATTTAAATGTTAATTACAGTACCCTCACTGGCAATAAGGCAAATGGAACTGCGAACGCAATCGGCAGCTTCAGTGCTTTTTGTGCTGGTGGTAGTATTTATAACACTAATGGTACAGTAGTTGTTAGCTACAGCACTCTAAGTGGCAATTCGGCAGCCACTGGTAGCGCAGGCGGTGGTGGCGGCATCTATAGTAGCAACGGAACTTTAACGCTCAACGATAGTACTTTAAGTAATAACATAGCAACTATCTTGAGTAGTTTTGGTGGCGGTGGTATCTCCATTGATGGTGGTACTGCGACAGTGAGCAACAGTACTATCAATAATAACTCGACTAACAATTTAGGTGGTGGCATCAACAACACAGGTAATTTGAGTCTTAGCAATAGCACCATCAATAACAATAACTCGCAAAATGGAGGCGGTGGTATCTATAACTCAGGTAATTTGAGTGTCAGCAGTAGCAACATCAATAACAACTCGGCACGCTTTAGTGGTGGTAGTATCCTCACCTCAGGAACTTTGAATATTAGTAGTAGCATCATCAATAACAACTCGGCAGGCTTTAGTGGTGGCGGTATTTCAATCGGTAGTTTCATAACTGTTACCACTGTCAATATAAGCGATAGCGTCATCACTAATAATACTGCTAATCAAGGTGGTGGCATCTTGAGTAATGTGAGTAGTGGCAGTACTGTTAAAGTGAGCAATAGCATTATTGGTAGTAATACCGCCACAAATGGCGGTGGGATTTGGAACAACGGCACCTTGGTAGTGGGTAACAGCACCATCAGTAGTAACTTCGCTAACCAAGATGGTGGAGGTGTCTGGAACTTCGGTACTTTTGAACTCAGCAGTAGCAACTTCAGTGGGAACTCAGCATTTGTTAGTGGTGGTGGGATCTGGAATGCGGGCGGTACCACCACGGTAAGTAGTAGTTCCATCAGCAACAACTCGGCTCGTGATAGTGGCGGCATCTCGAATAATGGTGACGGCACTACCAATGTGAACGGTAGCACCTTGGAAGCTAATAGAGCAAGCAACATTGGGGGTAGTATCTTTAACTCTGGTACTTTGAACGTGGACAGCACCACTGTGAGGAAGAACGAAGCATTCGTTAGCGGTGGTGGCATCTGGAACCGTAACAATCTCATACTCAGCAACACCACCTTGGAGAGTAACAAAGCACGCTTTGAGGGTGGTGGGATGACTAACTTCAGTGGCGGTACTGTCAATGCGAGTAACACTACGATCGCCACTAACTCAGTCATCTTAAATGATGGTGGAGTGATAAATGGCGGTGGTGTACACAACAGTGGTATCCTCACCTTAGACAACAGCAGAGTTACTAATAACACTGTAACTATTGAATTTGGAGAAGCCTTTGGGGGTGGGATTTACAACACAGGTAACCTTACGCTACGTAACACTGAATTAAGCAGCAATTACGCAAGTAGATCGAATTTCTTTGGTAGCGTTAATGCAGGCGGTCTTTACAACAGTGGAATCGCGTTTGCGATCGATAGCAGCCTCAGCGATAACAGAGTCAGTAGCAATGGTCGTGGTAGAGGTGGCAGTATTGTTAACGATGTCACAGGCATTTTAGAGATAACGAACAGCACCATAAGTCGCAATAATGTCGGTGCTTCTGCGGCTGTAAGTGGTGGGGCGATCGCAAACCTGGGGATCGCGAAGATCGCAAACAGCACCATCGCTGACAATAGCGCAGTCAGCAGCAGCAGTGGTATCGCTGTAGGCGGCGGTATTACTAACGACGGTACGCTGAATGCGAGTAACAGTACCATCAGTGGTAACCTAGCATCCGGCGCTAGGGCTAGCGGCGCTGGTAGTGGGATCTATAACAATGGCAGCCTGTCATTGGTGTTTAGTACGATCGCCCGTAACCAAACTTCCACTACTGGGAGCGTGTTCAACACTACTGGTGCTTTTACTGTAGTCCGAAACACAATTATCGCCGTCAACTCCTTTTTCCCTGGTTTCAGTTCTGGTCCGGACGTGTCAGGCAATTTTACTAGCAATGGCTACAACTTGATTGGTAGTGCTACAGGCAGCACAGGCTTTGGATCTGTAGGAGACATTGTTGGCACCAACATCAACCTCATCGACCCCCTGTTAGATCCGTTGAGCTTGAATGGTGGTGCCACAACAACTTTTGCTCTCCTTCCTGGTAGTCCGGCAATTAATGCAGGCGATCCCATCTTACTGCCAACTGACCCCACCACTGACCAACGTGGTAACCCACGTGTCAGTGGTGGTAGAGCCGATATTGGCGCTTTTGAATTTTCCTTTGCCTAATGGGTGCTGCACGGAACTCTTCACTATCGTTCACCGAGCAAGCTTGGTGCACTGAAGCATAGAAGTGAGATTGGTGAACGAAGCGATCGCTTACCAACACATGAATTTCAATATCAACCAATAAAATCAACGAACCCAAATCTATGGACTTCTTATCTACCTCTGCTTGGGATAGTTCTGAGACTTTGTCAGGCGCATTCAATGCATCCATCACACCAGACTTCAATTCTAGTTATCTGCTAGACCCGATACACAGTGGCAGATCCCTAACCAACTTAGGTGCCATTATTACGGTCAACAGTATTGCTGATGTCATTGATGCCAACGATGGTGTCACCACTTTGCGTGAAGCGATCGCTCGAGCCAACGCGAGCGCAGGCGAAGACGCGATCGTTTTTGATTCTACCATCTTTGCCAATGCACAAACCATCACCCTTAGCTTAGGACAGCTCAGTATTACCGATAGCCTAAATCTCAGTGCCCTAGTTGACCCATTAACAGGTGCAAACCTGCTTACAGTCAGTGGCAACAATGCTTCACGAGTGTTTGAAATTGGCGCGGACGCAACAGTTAACCTGTCTGGATTAATTATCGCCGATGGCAGCGTCATCAATGACAACGGTGGTGGGATTAAAAACAGTGGTCTACTCACCCTCGACAACACCATTGTTCGTAACAACAACGTTTTTCGCAATCGGGACGCGACTTCTAACTTGGAAGCTGTTTATGGTGGCGGCATTTATAACACAGGTATCCTAACGTTGAACAATAGCACTGTGGACAGCAACAGTGCAACCGCCTTCCGTGGAGTCAGATTTGAAAGAGGCTTCGACGGTTCTGGTGGCGGCATTTATAACAACGGTACCTTAACGCTGAGCAATAGCACGCTCAAAAATAACCTCGCAAGTGGTGGCTCTAGTAGTGGTGGCGGCATTTATAATAACGATACCTTAACAGTGAGCAACAGCACATTAGAAACTAACCTCGCAAGTGCTGGTGAATCTGGCTTTAGCACTGATAGGACTAGTGGTGGCGGCATTTATAACAACGGCACCTTAACAGTGAGAAACAGCACACTCAAGACTAATGCGGTAAGTAGTCGAATTGGTTCCGGTGGGGGTATCTCAAACAACGGTACCTTAACAGTAAGCAACAGTACTGTCAGCAACAACGAGGTAAATGCCGATGGTGCTGCCGCCCCAAGAGGTGGAGGGAATGGCACTGGCGGTGGGATATCCAACAGCGGCACCCTGATAGTGAGCGACAGCACCTTCAATGGTAACAGGGCGATTGGTACTCGCGAGGGCGGCACGGGCAGTGGCGGTGGAATCTTCAACAGCGGTACTCTGAGAGTGAGCAACAGCACTCTCAGTGACAACTCAACAAGCGGTCTTACCTTTAACGATGGTGGTGGCATCTCGAACAGGGGCACTCTAACATTAGATAACAGTACCATTAGCGGCAACCGCACAAGTAGGGGTTTTGGCTTTAGCGGTGGCGGTGGCATCTCTATCCAAGGTGGTACCGTAACGGTAAGCAACAGCATCATTAGCGGCAACTTGGCATTAGAAGGCGGTAGGGGCGGCGGCTATGCTAGCTTCTTCTTGACCTCAGGAACCCTAAGTATAAGCAACACCGCCATCAGTAACAACTCAGCAGAGTTTGGTGGTGGCATCTACGGCTCAGGAACCCTAAGCAACTGCACCATCAATAATAACTCAGCAAATCTTGGTGGTGGCATCTACGGCTCAGGAACCCTAAGCAACTGCACCATCAATAATAACTCAGCAAATCTTGGTGGTGGCATCTACATCGAAAGTAGTACTTTAACCTTAAGCAACACCACCATCAATAATAACTCAGCAAACGTATCTGGCGGCGGTATTTATTCTGAAAGCTTTCTCTTTAGAATGACTCGTTCCACTGTAAATGTGAACGACAGTGTCATCACTAATAACACCGCCGCTAGAGATGGCGGGGGGATCTGGAACAGTAACGGTACCTTGACACTAGGCAATAGCACCCTCAACAGTAACTCAGCAACTCAAAACGGCGGTGGAATCTACAACTCTAGCAGTGGTACCGTAAATGTAAGCAACAGCACTCTCGATGGGAACTCGGCAGCACGTAACGGGGGAGGCATCTATAACATCTCAGGTACCTTGGAAGTAAACGGCACTACTCTAAGTCATAACCAAGCACAGGGTAAGTTGGACAGTGGGGGCGGGATCTACAACGGTGGTGCCGTGAGAGTGACTAACAGCAGTTTCAACCGCAACTCCGCCGACTATGGCGGCGGCATCTCTAACAATGCTGACGGCACTGTGACAGTGAACAACAGCACTTTCAGTAGTAACTCGGCAATCCAAGACGGTGGCGGTATTGCTAACTTTAGCGGTACCTTTGAAATCAGCAATAGTACCATCGGCAGTAACGAAGCCGGTCAAGTCGGTGGTGGCATTGTTAACTATAGCGATCGTACTGTTACAGTCAGCAATAGCACCATCGGTAACAACTCCTCAAGTAGTGGTGGTGGTATTGCTCTATTTAGCGGTACTGTAAATGTGAGTAGCAGCACCTTGGAGGATAACAGAGCAGCACTCGACGGTGGTGCTATTTGGAATAGGTCTGCTTCCGGTACGACGATCGTATCGCTCGACGGTAGTACTTTACGAAATAATACAGCAGCACGTGATGGTGGGGGTGTCTGGAACGCTGGCAGCATAATAGTAAACAACAGCACTCTCAGTAACAACTTGGCAAGTGGCATCTTCAGTAATAGCAGCAATGGCGGTGGTATTTATAACATTGCTACCTTAGTAGTTAAAAATAGTACCCTCATCAGCAATGAAGCACGTGCTGCTTTAAGACAAGATGATATAGCACCCTTTTCTAGGAGAAGTGAGGGTGGCGGAATTTACAACACGGGTACACTTGAAGTCAGCAACAGCACTTTAGACAGTAACATTACCAGGACAGTACCCTCAGTAGTAACCTAGCTGCCAACAACGGTGGCGGTATCTTCTCTAATCGAGATCTAACGCTGCTGTTTAGTACAATCACTCTTAACCGAGCTACCAATGGTAGCGGTGTGTTCAATGATACTAACGGTACGGCCAGAGCGAGAAACACGATTATCGCCTCTAACCTTCTGAATTTGGGCGGTGTTAATCCGGATGTGTCTGGCAATTTTACCAGTGATGGCTACAACCTGATTGGCGATCCCACAGGTAGCAGTGGGTTTGGCAGTACAGGAGATATTGTCGGTACCAGCACCAACCCCATTGACCCCTTGTTAGATTCGTTACGCTTCAATGGTGGTTCCACACCAACTTTTGCCTTCCGTCCTGGTAGTCCGGCAATTAATGCAGCTGACCGCATCTTACTACCAACTGACCCCACCACTGACCAACGTGGTAACTCACGTATCAGTGGCGGTAGAGCCGATATTGGCGCATTTGAATTTTCCTTTGCCTAATGGATGCTATCTCTGCTTTCATGAGTTAATTTTTCATCCACAACAACGTTGGTGAGCGATCGCATCCGTTAGGGGCTTACGTCGAACTCAGGTTGGTTAAAAGAACAGTGGTGCATACCGTTGGTGAATGCCGAGTATGTTTTGAGAATGGAAGATGTATTAGATTTATACAACGAACCAAAAGATCCTAAACGTCTAGTAATTTGTTTTGATGAAACTCCATATCAACTTGTAGAGGAAGTTAGAACACCATTGCCAAACGTACCAGATCAGCCAGAGCGTTACGACTAGCCAGGTGATGGAGAAGATGTCAACAATTCCTGAGCAATAGCTCGCAATTGTAAGTTTTCAGAGTTCGACTCACGTGCAGCACGAACTAAATCTTCAACCCATCCCTGTGCTTCTGCACTCGAATTTATATTGAACAATTTTCTAAAACAGCAAAGAAACGATGGTTGCTTTGTGAATATGACCAAGAAGATGAAAGTATAAGTTTCACTTCAATTCCGTTTCAGATTTCATTAGCAGATGTTTACAACAAGGTGGAATTTCAAGCTTTGTAGAAACATAAATTTTGCCTCTGCATCTGCTGTGGTTCATTTCTGCGATCGCAGAGTTAACCAAATTTCTCTTACTATGAGCGAACAAGTAGATGCATTGCCCTTCTTTATCCCAACGTCAGTATTCCTGCTTGATAATTAGCCGTTAACGGTAGAATCTTTAACCACTCTGAACCCAACAAAACTTCTGTCAGCTCTTCACTTACAAAAATAGGTATTTTATACTCTTGTCTATCTCAAAGCGCCTTACTGAAATAAATATTATTAAAATCACACCCAAGATTTCAGGGTAAAAGTTCTGACCTGTTGAATTCTTAAAAAATCGCTATCTCTAGAAACAACAGTTAGATTATTTTGCAGCGCAATAGCTGCTATCCAAATGTCGTTTTCATCAAAACCTAAATCAACAATTTTAGTTTTTCTCTGTTTGCTTTTATCTTTAGGTTCAAATTGATTAAATAAAGCTGCTTTTAACTGACCGTAAATAGTAGCAGTAGAGGCATCAATATTGTATATGTATATACCCTGAAGAAAACGGTGAATCAAGTCTAAGTTACTTTCCCTGTATTGAGAACGTTCTACCATGTCTACCAGTTCTCCTTGAACAATGACGCAGGTTGTAATTAAGCTGTTTTCTACTTCTGCAATGCGACGAAGTAGATTCGCATCGCCCAAAATAGCAGCACTACAATGATTTGTGTCCAACAAGTACATTATTCAAAGAGGTTATCGTAATCAAATTTTGCTTTACCACGAGTAGCGATGACTAGGCGAAGACAATCTTGTAAATCATCACCTTCCCATTTTCCAATTGTTTTCAGATGTTCTAAGAGTGAGCGTCCTGTGGAAGTTACTGGAGTATGAGCAGCAAATTCTAAGGCTTCTGGTTTCGCTTTGGCTTCAGTTTCTTTTGTTTTTAAACGGCGTAAAAAGTCTAGGGTTTCAGCCAGAATACTATCTGGGCTAGATTCAATTTCTTGTAGCAGTTGTTCCTTTATTGTCATAGTTACTTCTGATTTCCGCTCGTTCCCTTCTTCATTGTATCAGGAAGTTTACGAATCACAGGCAAATTTAATCCATCAGCAGTAATTAATTCAATTTCAAAAAATAGCTGTCCTTTTTCACCAAATGTACCCTGCATCATATTCTACCAGTGGCTCCAACTTCATTTAAGCAAAACATACAGTGAACGGTATTTGGGTACTTTTGACGTGCTTTCAGGCTTGCTGCTTCTTTATCTTCATCAATAAAATAATCTCCACTATCTGGCTCAACAGCTATGTACCAGTCATAATATTTGTCAATCAGTTCGGAACGTACTCTTTCAAAAATTGCCCGACAGCGTTTATGAAATACTTCTCGTTCTGCTTTTCGTCTAGCAAGTTCTTCTGGAGATAAAGTCCGTTCTGGGAATAATCTGACTCGACGACGTACAGGTTTTTGTGATGTTGGTTCACTCATATTGTTCAATGCATTTAAAATTACTTACTATTTCAATAGTAAACTAAAACGCTCTCTGACTATCAAATCAACGCTAAAACATTCTGCCTGTGGCTCCAGTTTCATTTAAACAGAATACAAAGTGGTCGCAATTGGGGTATTTGTGAAGTACTTTTTGATGTGCTCGCATTTTATCAGAATCAATAAAATAGTCTCCACTATTTGGCTCAATTGCAATATACCAACCATAGTGTTGCTCAATCAATTTAGGACGAACTCGCTCAAGAATTGACCAACACTGTTGAAAAAATGCTTCATCTTCTGCCTTCTGCTTAGCTAGTTCCTCTAGTGGTATGGTAATTTCAGGAAATATTCTTCCTCGACGACGTGCAGGTGTTTGTGATGTTGTTTCAGTCAAAGTGTTTAACAAATTTATCAGTACTACTTTAATAGTAAACTAAAAGACTTTATAGCTATCGAATGAAAACTCAAACATTCTGCTTGTAGCTCATATTTCATTCTGGCGATCGCATTAACCAAATTTCTCTTACTATGAGCGAACAAGTAGATGCATTGCCCTTCTTTATCCCAACGTCAGTATTCATACTTGATAATTAGCCGTTAACGGTAGAATCTTTAACCACTCTGAACCCAACAAAACTTCTGTCAGTTCTTCACCAACAAAAACAGGTATTTTATACTCTTGTCCATCTAACAGCACTTGACCTGAATAAACCTCAAAAAGAATTTCTCCCTTTGCTGTTTGCAGAGGTTCATCACCAATAAAAGCCCAGTCTAGAGCATCTAAATCTTGTTTTTTGATAGCAAGAAAGCCTGTGAATCCAGTATCTAACATAGCATCCACAGGCAAATTTAATCCATCAGCAGTAATCAAGTCAATTTCAAAAAATAACTCTCCTCTGTTACCAAACTTACCCCGCATCATATTCTGCCAGTGGCTCCAATTTCATTTAAACAAAAAACGCAGTGTACAGCATCTGGATACTTTTGAAGAGCTTTTTTATGAGCAATTTCTTTATCTTCATCAATGAAATAATCTCCACTATCTGGCTCAACAGCTATGTACCAGTCATAATATTTGTCAATCAGTTCGGAACGTACTCTTTCAAAAATTGCCCGACAGCGTTTATGAAATACTTCTCGTTCTGCTTTTCGTCTAGCAAGTTCTTCTGGAGATAAAGTCCGTTCTGGGAATAATCTGACTCGACGACGTACAGGTTTTTGTGATGTTGGTTCACTCATATTGTTCAATGCATTTAAAATTACTTACTATTTCAATAGTAAACTAAAATGCTCTCTGACTATCAAATCAACGCTAAAACATTCTGCCTATAGTTCTAGTTTCATTTAGGCAAAACATAAAATAGACAGCGGTGAAGAAAGCTTAAAAAGCCCCCTCTTCCAATGGGAGAGGGGGTTGGGGGTGAGGGCAATTTACACTAAACTATCTACTTGTTTTCTCTCCTCTAAGTTTTTCAACGCTGCTTTTGCTGCTTCCAAATCGTAAGGAAATGGTCGTTTTTGAGGAATATAATCTCGTTCCACAGGTGGCTTGTGACGCAATAAAGCATTCACTAAAACAACTGGTTCCGAACTCAAATTTATTGCTCCATGTAGAACACCTGGTGGAATGATGACCATGACAGGATGGTCTTCACTTAAAGGAATATACTGATACTGCTTGTCAAGCAGGCTTACAAGGACAAACTTACCTTTTACTATTAGTAACTGGTTGGTATGTGTTTTATGAACGAATAAATCATCTATTGTATTGGGTGGAATTTGTACCAGCATAGTTTCATCACTGACTTGTGCTGTAAAAAACTCCACCATTCCGCCTTTGCTGGATTCCATCTGACGGAGTTCTATCCCCCGGTATTTACCCATATGAGTATCCTAAAAAGGTATTTAAAGATAGCTGCCTTAACTTCTATCTTAAATGCTCTATGTTAAAATATGTTACTTTAATAATAAAAAAAGTAAAATTTATGATAGATGATACTTCCAAGGTCATTGAAGGTGACATCCCTTGCTTGAGAAGTAGACAAAACGAAGTAATTCGTAGTGAAACCGAGTAATTCGGTTAACTGACTTCACCAGACTCAGCGTAGAACTGTTTATTCTACGTTATCCGCAAGGATTTAAGTCCGCTTTTAAATCATGACTTAATGGGTATGCTGCGTCCCAAGCGTCGAGGGAGGAACATGGCTACATTGTCATAGCGCAACACCGAACCTTAGAGTGAAGTTTAAAAGCAGTGTCGAGGCAAACCGTACCCCATTTGGGAGTTAATCAAATGATGACTAACTCTTTTACTACGATTGACCCTGATTTATTACGTTTTAGCGCTATTTGATAATATGACCAGATCTCGTTTCTCGTTCCCAGTTAAGGCTTGTGAATCCAGACTGTGAGGCTCCGCCTCGTGTGACAAATCAACACGTGAGGCGGAGCCTCCTGAAAAGGCATTCCCAGGCTCAGCCTGGGAACGAGGTGACGAGGTGAGGGGATACTCCGACTTCTTTGAGAAATCCAGGATTTAGACTAACTCAGGTGAGAGAAACTTTTAAACTGCTGGGTTGTCCAAGGTTACCTTCTAGCACTACACCGCGCTGATTTATGTGTAAGTGTCGCAAAATCTTGTAAATTGCTTCTACTTGGTCGGATGCACCTGCTTTGGCTGCTATTTCTTCTACAGAAAGGGCTGCTTTTTCATTTTGCAGGATTTCCGCAACTCGTTTTTGCAATTCAAGAATTGTAGCGGCTGCTTTTTTACCGGCTTCTACCCCCGGTTGATGGTATGCGTTGATACCAACTAAGCTGGCATAATAACCAACAGCGCGATCGTATAACGCAATCAATGCACCCACTGTACGGGGGTTGACTTGGGGAATGGTAACTGTAATAGAATCCCTCTGGTTTTCATACAGTGCTTGGCGGGTTCCTTGGAGGAAACCAGACAGGTAATCGCCTGCTGTGATTCCGGGTTCTAATTCTGGAGATGAACCTTTGCGGTCTTCCAAAACTTCAATGAAGGTAACGAAGAAGTTTGGCACGCCGTCTCGCAACTGCTGAACGTAGGCGTGTTGGTCGGTTGAACCTTTGTTACCGTACACAGCTATTCCTTGGTGGACGATGTTTCCTTCCAAATCCTTTTCTTTACCCAAGGATTCCATCACTAGCTGTTGCAAGTAGCGACTGAATAAAAGTAAGCTGTCTTTATAAGGTAGGACAACCATGTCTTTTTCTCCGCGTCCGTTGCCTACAGCATACCAAGACAATGCTAACAATGCAGCTGGGTTCTTTTTCAAATCGGGGATTCGGGTAGCATCATCCATCTCTTTTGCCCCCTCTAGCATTGCTTGAATATCAATTCCTTGCAACGCCGCTGGTACAAGCCCTACCGCCGACATTTCGGAGGTTCTTCCTCCTACCCAGTCAAACATGGGGAATCTTGCTAGCCAGTTTTCAGATTTTGCTTGTTCGTCTAGCTTACTCCCTGGCATGGTGATGGCGATCGCATACTGGGTAAAGTCCAAATTTTGTCCGGCATATGCTTTCTTGACTTCGAGCATACCATTGCGGGGTTCTGGCGTTCCCCCAGATTTGGAAATTACCAGTACTAAAGTACTAGCTAGGCGATTTCTCACTTGAGTTAAGATGCGGTCAATTCCTGCTGGATCGGTGTTGTCAATAAAGTGGATTGCCAGTGGTGGGAAGTCTGGGGCTAAGGCTTCAGCCACGAATTCAGGACCCAAGGCAGAACCACCTATACCAATGGAGATAATATCGGTGAAGCGGGGAGCTTTTGGGGGATGAATTCCACCTGTATGGATTTTATCAGCAAAATCCTCGATTTGTTCGATTGAATCAACAATTTCTTGGGTTAGCTCTGGATATGGGGCTAAATCCGGATTTCTCAGCCAATAATGCCCAACCATCCGGTCTTCATCTGGATTGGCGATCGCACCTTTCTCAAGTTCCGCCATATCCGCAAAAGCTTTTTCAAACTTCGGCTGTAACTTCTCGACAAAGGTATCGTCAAAGCGCATCCGGCTAACATCTAAGTACAAGCCTAATCCTTCATGGAAATATAACCATTGCTGGTATCGCTGCCAAAGTGCCGTAGCGTCCATAGGGAATTCTCAAGTAAAGTGACTTTCAACAACAAGTTTAAGCCAAGGTGCTCTCGTTCCTCGGTCTCTCTTATACAGTTTTAAGTGTTTGCTTAACTCTAAAGCTTAAACATCTGGCATAGGTATGACCCTAAGGAACTTGACAATTTCCCCTTTAACCTCTAATCCTATCAAATAATCATCTACGGTAAAACGGTAAAAAATCCCCTCGCTGTCAATCTGGCGCATCTCTGGCAAACAGTGCAGCAAACCCTTTTTAGCAAATTCAATAAAAACAAAATCATAGACCCGCTGGTATGCTGCAGGCTCTAAACTCTTAAGATCTTTTAAAAAAGACCTCGCATAGCGCACTTCGATTCTCACAAATCATTACTCACTCGTCATTGGTCATTGGTCATTGGTCAGGTGGTCACTGGCTAAGGACAATTTACGAAAAAATCAACAGTCGCAACGCTTCTTCATGGGTGAGAGTATCCCAAGGTTGCTGCGATCGCTTGACTTCTTGTATAGCTTTCAGCATATAAAAGTCACAATGCATTGCGTGTACCGAATGCCAAAAACGCTCCAAATCCTCATCCGCCAACTGCTCAATCAAATGATGTATCCTAATTCGCAACAAATTCATACACTTTACCCAAACAGCCATCCATTATAGTGTTCCCATAACCATGGCAATGTTTAACAAATTTGGGACTGAGGACTGGGGACTGGGGACAAGGGAGGAAGATTAATAACTATGCCCAATGCCCAATGCCCAATGCCCAATGCCCAATGCCCAATATTCAGTAACCACTAACTTCCTATGGCAGAATACCTAATTTTTCTCACAATTTCTACGTCGATCTTTGCTTTATTCAGTTTGGGACTGAACTTACAGTGGGGTTTTACAGGCTTAATTAACTTTGGTCATGTCGCCTTTATGACACTCGGTGCTTACACCACTGTCATATTAACCCTTAAGGGTATCCCCATCATCCTCTCAGCAATTGTAGGATCTGTTATTGCCGCACTGTTAGGATTACTCATCGGTTTCTCAACGCTACGCTTGCGGGAAGATTACCTGGCAATTGTCACTATCGGTGTAGGCGAACTCATTCGACTAGTGGTCAATAACCAAGATTTACCTGTAGGAAACCAATGGCGACCGGGTGCGTTTGGTCTACAAAGTTACCCTATCCCTCTAGCAACTCTTGTACCAAATATATTTATCAAAGTTTTGACAATCGCACTGTTAACTCTTCTCGCTGCGATCGCGTTATGGCAGTTGTGGCGATGGATTCGCTCTGCTCAAATTGCACATCCCGATTCTAATAAAAGAACTGTTAATAAACAAGAATTTATCTTGCGTTTAATCGTAGGAATTTTCTTAGCATTGTTAATAGCAGCAATTTATATTTCTGGTGCGATAAAATTGTATGATTACGACCCAAAAGCCGGTCTGATGCTGCTATCACTTATAGTTTTAGCTTTTGTATTCTGGCGGTTGGAGATTTTAGTAAGATCGCCTTGGGGTCGCATACTCAAAGCTATCCGTGAAGATGAAGAAATTCCCAAAGCACTAGGAAAAAACGTTTTCTGGTATAAAGTACAATCCCTCATGTTAGGAGGTGCGATTGCTGGACTTTCTGGTGCTTTTATTGCATGGCAAATTGCGGCAATTTATCCTAATAATTTTGAACCGCAAGAAACTTTCAACGCATGGATTATGGTCATTCTCGGAGGCTCTGGTAACAATCTTGGCACAATCCTTGGCGCGATTATTTACTTTATTTACTATGAAGGTACGCGCAATTTAGATAAAATCATACCCTTAAATTCAGACCAGTTAAGTGCTCTACGTATCATGATTATTGGTCTACTTTTGATGGTGCTGATGATTTGGCGTCCTC
>NZ_BAACAP010000091.1:0-16857 GCF_045865695.1 Scytonema hankhaensis NUACC26 | reverse complement strand
AGCCGACTCGCTCCAATCAAACTCAGATTTTAACCAAGTCTCAAAATGCCCATGACCCAATTGTTCTTTAAC
Source organism: Scytonema hankhaensis NUACC26 (assembly GCF_045865695.1). Taxonomy (NCBI): domain Bacteria; kingdom Bacillati; phylum Cyanobacteriota; class Cyanophyceae; order Nostocales; family Scytonemataceae; genus Scytonema; species Scytonema hankhaensis. Next base: position 16,785 of record NZ_BAACAP010000091.1, on the reverse strand, counting down.
CTCGAGCAACTTCTGCCCGATGTTGATAATATCCTGGGCTGTTCGCCTCATCAAACTCTTGATTTCTTTGGTATGTTGCTGAACCACTATTTGGGTTTTATTATCGAGAATCGAGTAGTCAAAGTTTTGTTCTTCTTTGGTAGATAGTTGCTTTGTTGAACCTAGTAGTGATTTACTGGAAACCATGAGCAATTAGCCTCCTCTGAAATGCCACTCCAGCAATAGTCTTAATCTTGGAAGGAATTGAAGCAAAGATAGGTTGTTGCTTTTTCAAAAGATACCTGTGTATTTCAGGCGATCTTTTATTTTTCTCTATTTAGAGAAATTTTCTCAAAAATACTCTTAAAATTGCCACAATCGTAAGTCTGAGCAGTAAAAAACTGCCAGCGCTCTGACCAGTTATTTTGTCAATGTTAACACATACAACCAGGAATTTTTGTTATTAGCTATACATATACCAGTTTTTTTGGTATATAGAAAATTATCAGCTAAAAGTGCCGAAGCATAGTGATAAAATGAATTATGTAATGAAATGTTAAAATTTTTTCTTAAATCATTAAGTATATATGCAATTTCCACTTATCTGTTATCTTAACAAAAGCGAGTTTTCTCTAAAGTGAAGTGCTGAAACTACATTTTTACTACACATTTATAGTGTGTTACTCTTATTCAGTAAGAGGATTGAGGTTGTTATCCGTTAGCTAAATCAGTTGTTGTATTAATATCAAGAAATATTGTAAATATTTCTTGATAAACTTGCCCTAAATTTCACTGAACATGAGAATATATCTTTAAAGCAGTAGCAGCCATTTGCAAAAAAGTTGATTAAGGCAAGAGTAGATTCTGTTTCAACCAAATCCTTCGCTAGTAAGCAGATGAATAAAACATTCTGGCATCAACATTTTATGTTGATTAGAACTGATTGTTTTCCAGATCCTCTAAGTGAGCGCTCTCAGAACTTAAGTTAAGCAGGAGAATAATGAAAATGGCAACAATGGGAAAGTACTGTAAAGCTTATCCACTCAAAAAGCTCCGTCAATTCCGTCAATGGAGCGAGCGACTTGAAAACGTCAGAAAAGACTTGCAAGAGGTCAATGGTCAGGAGGTAGAAGTGGCACGTTTGTTAACAGACAATGACTTTCTGTATTTACAAGAAAATTATGTGGCTACCGATGGAATCTTCATAGACAAAAACATTATTTTCGACAATGTCACTGCTGAATGGAAGGAATTTTGTCACCAGACACTGGGGTTTGAAATTCCCGTTTATGAACCTGTAACTGTAACGTGAACACCAAGAGACTAGCAACAATAAGGAAAGATACTCATGAACGAACTAGTGCAACGCTTATCGCAAGGCGAGCATTCTGTCGAGGTCAGCTTACGACCATTAAAAACGGCTACCGCCTTGAAAGAGAGTATTGACCGTGGGTATGTTCATATCAAGTTCACCCAGACCAAGGGAGGAACTGATTTAGGAGTCCGGTTAGATACAGAAGCTTCCAATTGGAGCGAAGCTGACTTCACTCAGTCAACAGGGAAGTTTCATCTGGTGGGAAATCTGACCTTGAATTACGTAAAAGTTCGATGTATTGCAGATATTAGCTTAGAAACACTGGAGGGAAAAGGACATCTCGAACCAATAGAGGGGTAAAGTAGATATGCAAGTTGATGTCCCTTTGACGTAGAAACAGAAACTCATTATAAAGACAAAGGAGAAATTGGTCATGAGTTGGGATGACAAAGAGGACACCCGAATCTATAAAGTAGTCGTGAATCATGAAGAACAATATTCCATTTGGCTAGCGGACAAAGAAAACCCACTAGGGTGGAAAGATGTTGGGAAAAGTGGTCTAAAAGCGGAGTGTTTAGAATATATCAAGGAAGTGTGGACTGACATGAGACCACTCAGTTTACGCAAGAAAATGGAGGAAATAGCTCGTCAAGCTCAAAGCAGTTAAAAGCAACTTATTGTGAAACGATTATGCCAACGATATGTTTTTAAGAAGCTCTCCGTTGGCAAGTCGTGCTGATTTTTCTAAATTTTTCTCTAATTCCGTAGAGCACGATTTCGTAGAGGTAGTTGACAAAATAAATATAATATGTGTGGTGCATAGGCAAAGCATTCGGACTGAAAACATGGATGCGCTCGCATCCATATTTTGCCTTAGAAATCTAGAGCGAAAGCTTCGCATTCAACAAGAGTCCAAAACTGAAACAGTTGTATAGGAGTTTGAACATGACCAGCAAGCCATTATACCTTCGGCAAAATGTTTTAGTAGAGCCTCTGATTAATCAATGGTATGCATGGACATACTTAATCTCACCAGCCACAGCCGCACTGTACATCACTAATTTACATCTAAAAATCATACGCTCTTTCATAGCGAATCCACAAATTCATATTTCTGCTCTGAAAAATCCAGCGATGATTGGAGGTCCATTTATTGCCCATGATTCAAGTAGAGTTGGCGAGATTAAGGATCTGTTGGAGAAAACAGAAAAAGAACAAGCCCATATGTTGGAATTTGCAGAAGCAGTAAAAAATCTCAACAAACTCTTAACAACTGAAGCAGATGGTTACTCCCTTGAGTCTTTATATCAGAAGATTTCTGAAACCTTAAAAGGCTATGTTGAATTAGTTTATGACCTGAATAATTACCCTTCAGTTCGATTCATTGAAGGACTCTTATATAAGAGTTATTATTATAATCCTTACCTGCAAAGCGTTTCATTATCTCTTGTTCATCAGGACGATCGCATCTTTGCTTTGAGCACTCCTAGACTCAAGGAAGATAAGTGTTTATTTTTAAATAAAGCCTTTAGACATGAAGGGCTAGATGAGTTATTTAAAATGAGAGAGACACCTCAATCTCTTGGTTATATCAAAGAAGCTCTTGGTGTAGAAGACAAGCAGGAAGGGCTATTTTCATCATTTTTTACAGAGGAAAAACCGCAAATATATTCTAAACATTCTGAGAATGTGATAAGAATTCGTTATTTCGGTCATGCTTGTATTCTTATTGAATCGAAAGATATCAGCATTTTGTGCGATCCATTAATCAGCTACAAATATGATGACTACAGAATTAATCGTTACACCATTGCTGACTTACCCAAGAGTATTGACTATGTCTTGATTACTCATAATCATCAAGATCACTGTAATTTGGAGTCTTTATTATCATTACGATATAAAATTAAAAATGTGATTGTCCCAAGAAACGGTGGTGGGATGTTAGAGGATCCATCTTTAAAACTTGTACTACAAAATATTGGTTTTAACAGTGTGAGAGAAGTTGATGAAATGGAAGAGATTAAGATTGAAGGGGGAACAATTACTGGTTTGCCTTTCTTTGGAGAGCATGGCGATCTCAATATTCGGAGTAAAATTGCGTATTTGTTAAAACTGGAAGGAAAATCGATACTATGTGCGGCTGATTCCAATAATCTTGAATCAAAAGTTTATACTTACATTCATAACTTATATGGCGATTTAGACGTTTTGTTCCTTGGAATGGAGTGTGATGGGGCACCTTTTAGTTGGCTATACGGTCCCTTATTAACTAAATCATTATCTCGCAAGATGGATCAATCAAGAAGACTAAATGGCTCAAATTATGAGAGAGCTATTAATATAGCTAAACAATTACATTCTAAAAAAGTTTATGTGTATGCAATGGGTCAGGAGCCTTGGACAACTCATCTGACTTCTATCAAATATACAGAAGAATCTCATCCCATCCTTGAGTCTAACAAACTTATAGAAGTTTGTAGAAGTCAGGGAATTACTGCTGAAAGACTATTTGGGCATAAGGAGATTTTTTTAGAACTCAACTAATTTTTAAATCAACTCTATATCCTTAAGCTAGCTTGAATTAGTAATGTCAGAACAACCAACCCATACATTTAGTATGCGGACTTTCATTATTGTCTGGCTTGGTCAGGCTGTTTCTATCATTGGCAGTAACATTACTGCATTCGCTTTCACTATCTGGGTGTGGGAACTTACTGGTCACGCTACAGCTTTAGCTTTATTCAGTTTTTTTAGACAACTACCACAAGTATTGATTGCTCCCATAGCAGGGGTGATTGTAGATCGCTATCAGCGTAAATATTTGATGATAGTTGGTGACATGGTGAGTGGGCTATTGACGATTACTGTCTTAATGCTTTATCTAGCTCATAATCTGCAATTATGGCATTTGTATGTCGCTGTAGCTCTTAAGGGCACTTTTGGGCAATTCCAACAACTAGCCTACTCGGCATCAACATCTACAATGGTGTCTAAGCAGCATTACGCTCGTGCTAGCAGCATAAGTTACCTAACAAGCTCTAGCTCCAGTATCATAGCACCAGCACTAGCAGGTGTTCTTTATGTAGTTATTGGTATTATTGGGATCTTAATTATCGATATCATTACTTTTGTGATTGCTGTACTTATAGTGCTGCGATCGCATATCCCGCAACCTACTATCACGGAAGTAGAGGTACAAAGTCGCACTAACCTGAAGCAGGAACTCGACTTTGGCCGACGCTACATTATTGCGTGTCCATGCCTGTTTTCCATGCTAGTGTTGGCGTCGTTGTTCCAATTTGCCCTTGACTTTGGCAATTCACTTTATTCACCGATGATTTTGGCACGCACTGGCAATGATGTTAAAGTATTAGGTGCTGTAGCCTCAGCAGCTGGGTTGGGTGGTGTTATTGGAGCGTTATTTGTCAGTATTTGGGGTGGTCAAGGACGCCAGATACATGGCTGGTTACTTGGTATGGCAAGTGTTGGCTTTTGCAAAACAGTTTTTGGTCTCGGAGTCACCTTATTGATTTGGATTCCATCTCAATTTTGTTGCTCTCTCAGTTTTTCATTGCTTGGTAGTTCCAATAACGCTATTTGGCTAGCGAAGGTTAAACCTGAGGTGCAGGGACGTGTTTTTGCTACGTACTCTATGGTTGTGCTGGTTACTTCAGCAGTAGCTACTTTAATTGCTGGACCACTAGCTGACTACATCTTTGAACCAGCGATGATGCCAGATGGCAATCTCACACCCATTTTGGGTGATATATTGGGCACTGGAGGTGGTGCGGGCATGGCACTACTGTATGTCATCTCTTCGCTCGGCTTGCTACTGGTTGGCTTGAGTGGATATGCCTTCCGTACACTGCGAGATGTGGAAATTCTGCTGCCAGACCACAATGCTAGTACTGAGTAACGAGTTGCTGGGTGCAAAAAGAGCTTTGAAACGATTAAATAAGGATTGACAATGATTTTGGACTTTGGACAAAAATGATTAACTTACAGCTATTTTCAAGTAAATAGACTACAGATGTAAGGGCGCAATGCCTTGCGCCCTTACAAAGAGTGTGGTTCATTTAGGTGAAAACTGCTGTAAGTTCAATCAAGGAAAGCGCGAGCGTATTTAGGCATTTGTAAATTTCTATAATAGTATCAACGATGATTGGGGATGGTAATGTCACGATTAACGATTTATGTAGAGTGAAAATGACGACCCAAAGGCACGCATAAAGGTGTCCCGACTACCGGATCTGGCACAATGCGACATGCTAGCCCAAAAACCTTTTGCACCATTTCTTCTGTCATCACCTCTTCTGGGGTGCCTCGAGCAAACACTTGTCCATCAAGCAAAGCTACTAAATGGTGAGCATAGCGACATGCTTGATTCAAGTCATGCAACACCATAACAATTGTACGCTTCTCACGCCGATTCAAATCCCACAACAGTTCTAGAACCTCTACCTGATGAGCTAAATCGAGAAAGGTTGTTGGTTCATCTAAAAGTAGAATAGAAGTATCTTGTGCCAGAGTCATAGCAATCCAAGCCCGTTGTCGCTGTCCGCCTGAAAGAGTGTCCATAGGGCGCTCGGCTAACCCCACAAGGTCTGCGATCTTCAAAGCCTTTTGCACTTGACGCTCGTCTTCAGGAGTCCAAGATCGCCACCAGTCCTGATATGGATAACGACCTTGAGCAACCAAGTCTCGCACCGTCATCCCTTCTGGAGCGACAGGTCCTTGAGGCAAAATTCCCAACTCCTGCGCCACTGCTTTTGTAGGAAGTCGGAAGATATCAGTATTATTGAGGTAAACAGTACCAGCTTGTGGTTTGAGCAACCTTGCTAAACCCTTGAGTAAAGTGGACTTACCACAGCCATTAGGACCAACTAAGGCAGTAATTTTGCCACCAGGAATGACCAAATCGAGATGCTTCAGGACTGGTTTGCCATCGTAGGCAAAACTCAGTCTTTGGGTTTCTAAACAATTCGTGGAGTGGAATGGCATATTTGTCAAGTTTTCCGTCTTCGGCTCTGATACAACAGGTAGAGAAAGTAAGGCGCTCCCAAAGCAGCAGTCAGTATACCGCAGGGTAACTCTGTAGGCGTAAACAGAGTCCGACCTAGTAAATCCGCTCCAGCTACTAGCAATCCTCCCATCAGAGCAGCAACTGGCATTAAACTTTCATGCATCGGTCCTACTAACTGTCTAGCCAAATGCGGAGCCATTAACCCCACAAAACCAATAGTACCAGCTGTGGCAACACAAGCTCCAGCAAGAGCTACACTGACTAGCAGCAGTCCAGCACGTCGTAACGCAACAGAGCTACCTAGTCCAAGGGCGATCGCATCACCTAATTGCAGAGTGTTGAGTTCTCGCGCCTGCCAAAGCGCTAGGGGTACAAAAACCACCAGCCAAGGCAACAAAGACCAAACCTGCTCCCAACTTTTGCCAGAGACACTGCCAGCCAACCATACAAGCGCTCGACTGACATTGTTAATCTTACCAAAAGTCAACATGAAACTCGTGAAAGCTCCTGCTATTGCGGCCAAAGCGACTCCCACCAAAACCAAGCGCAGGGGTGACTTCTCACCCGTACCCGCTAACAAGTAGATAAGTAAAGCAACAACAACAGCGCCACCAAAAGCAGCTAGAGGCAAGGCAAAGGACGGTGCAGCAGGAAAAAGTACAATCAGGGTAACTGCAGCTAGAGCAGCACCTGCATTGACACCAATGATACCAGGGTCAGCTAGAGGATTGCGCGTCAGTCCTTGCAAAATCACACCTGCTAGTCCCAAGCCCAACCCTACCAACCAAGATATTAAGACCCGAGGCAGGCGGAGGGTAACGACCACAAAAGGCGACTCAGGATCGACTGTCTTGAGACCTAAAACTGCTCTGACAATATCTAAGGGAGGAACGGGATAATCTCCCACACTCAAGCTTATCCCCAAAACGGCAAGGGTTAACAGTACCAAAATCAGTAGTACCCTTGTCACTTGATGATTACTGAGTATTGATAGAGAGGCGAACCGCAATGCTCCCTGCACCAATTGATGACTTCTCATGAATTCAAATAATTTTGTTATTTATTTCTGGTGTGTCTTTGCTTCCTATCATCCCCGCTTCACCTGATAACGCACTAAGTATAGTAGAAACGGAGCTCCCAAAAGCGCTGTTATTATCCCTACTGGCAGTTCCTGGGGTCTAAGTATCCAACGCGCACCATTATCTGCCCAGACTAGCATTGCTGCTCCGAATACAGCAGCACCAGGTAAAATCCAGCGATAATCGACACCCATAATTCCCCTAGTTAAATGGGGAACAACTAAACCGACAAAGCCAATTGGTCCCGCGATCGCCACCGCACTACCAGCTAAGACTACCACACAAGCCGTTGTTGCAGCTTTAATCCACAAAGTTCGCTGACCCAATCCCACAGCCACTGACTCTCCTAGAGCAAGGATATTGATTTGTCTGCCTAATGTAAAAGTCGTCAATAACCCCACGACGATCCAAGGTAGTACGGTGAGAAAGAGATGAAAATCGCGACCCGCTACTGAGCCAGCAAGCCAAAAGCGGACTTCTTCGAGGGTTCGCTCGCTCAAAATCAGCACGCCTGTCGTGATTGAGGATAGCAACGCAGTCAATGCCGCTCCAGCAACGGTTAGGTTAAGGGGAGTTGGTCCCCCCGATCCCAAGGAGCCGAGAAAGTAGACGGAGATCGCCGCTACCAACGCTCCCAAGAAAGCAACCACTGCAATCAGAGGTGATGAAGACGTACCCAACCCGAATACGACTATAACGACTGCTAAGGAAGCACCGGCGTTAATACCCAAAATACCAGGCGCGGCTAGAGGATTTTGGGTCAGCCCTTGCATCAATGCCCCGGCTACCGCTAAACTTGCACCCACCATCATAGCTAAAAGCGCTCTTGGTAACCGCATTGAGCGAATGATAATGTGTTCCGTAGAGTCATTAAAGCTAATAAAGCTGTTGAAAATGCTAGATATAGGGATATCTGCCGCACCGTAGGCTAAGCTAGCAAATAAACCCAATAGCAGCAGAAACACTCCTAACATCAAGCCGAAGATGCGAGTCTGGTACCAGTGGGGCGATTGTCTTTGCGGGTGTCTTTGAGCAGAACTGACCATTAGCACTCTTCCTGAAAATTTTTGAAAACCTTCAAAGCATGACCGAATAGTTCGCAATTCGTAATTGAAAATTCAGAAATTACAAATTAATTAAGGATTGCTTGCACCTCCTTGAGGTGTAGTTGATTGGGATTCAGATTGCTGTCGATAAAGACGCAATGTGTTGCGTAACTTGTTTTGACTGGAAGATGAAGCTTGTTGCTCCGGTCGTCGCCGACGACGCAAAGCTTGTCGCAACCTGTTCCCACTGCTGGATGTAGTTCGATCTCGCCGTCGCCCGGTGTTAACTTCTTGCTGTGATGATGAAGCAGTCGTTACACGTTGTCTTCTCTGACTTAAGATTTCTCGCAAACGCTGTCGCCGGGATGCAGCTACTTCTGTTGATGAATCGGTAACTGCACTCCTTCGACGCAGACGACGACTAGATGTCAATTCTCTAGAAGTTGACGACATTGCAAGCGCCCGACGTAACCTAATTCTTCTATTTTCAACTCCAGACTCTGAAGAAACATCTGTACTAGTAGATGCTATTAACCGCCTTCTGCGTCTAGAAGTTTCGCGATCGCTACTAGCAATAGCAGCCCGTTCTCTCTGTTCGCGTGCTCTCTCTTCTGCCTCTCTTTGCTTTTTACGTTCTTGAACTCGAGCGTAGCGTCGTGTCCCTTCTATCGCATACTCAGTAGCGATTGTTACCCCCTGTCGTCCACTGACTGAAGGTTTTAATTTCCACTCACGCGCTTGTCTCAGGTGTTCCTCATCCAATTCACGATCCCCACTGGAACGAGCTAAGCGCACACCAGTGACATTCCCTTTTTCATCTGTATCAACAGCCACTTCTACTCTCCCTTCGACTCCTCGCCGTCGAGCCTGCTCCGGATACTTTGCCCGACACTCGCGACAAGCGGCACGACCATTGAGAGCATCATCTCTTTCGGTTCTTAATATTGGTGTTATCGGCGCTACAGCTACTTTACGAGCGCGGCCCGAACCATTGCCAGAACCAGAGCCATTGCCAGAACCAGAGCTACTACCTGAACCAATTCCCGAGCCAGAACTACCATTGCCACGACCTGTACCAGTACCAAAACCTACACCACTACCAGTACCAGAACCTGCACCACTACCAGTACCAGAACCTGCACCACTGCCAGTACTAGTACCACGACCGATACCAGAGCTAATTCCTGAACCAACAGTAACAGTAGAACTATTGCTATCTCCACCTAGTTTACTTGACTCTCCTGCACTGTTGTCACCTATCTGACTGGCTCTAGAATTTCTTAACTCTCTCAATGTGAGCCTCAAATTCTCGCTACTTTGTTTTACACCTTGGGACTGCTGTGTGGGAGCAGTATTTGTACTAATGGAGGTAGGGTTGACGTTAGATGAAGGTTTGTTAACGATATCTGAGGTTGGAGCAACTTGCGATCGAGATTTTTCAACTGGTTTGGAAACAGAAGTTGTTTCCCCCAAAGCAGTTTTAGACCTTTGAGGTTGAATACGTGGTTTTTCTTTGACAGCATCAACAGGCTTTGGTTGCGAGACTTTTGCTGTCACTGTTGGCTGTTTTAGCACAGCAACCTTTTGTGATGCCACAAGAGTTTGTGTGCTTGGTTGTGTCTTTGTTGGAGATGAAATTGCAGAAGACTTAACAGAGTTCTCCGGGCTACCAGCAATTAATTCATCAGTAGAACCGCTTCCCGAACTCATCAGGACTCTAGAAATCTGAGAAGAACCAGTTCCTGCTGGTAGTTTTGTTTCTTCTGGCTCTTGCGGGGGTTCTGTTTTTTCTGGTGTAGGCGAATCGATAATTGTGACTTCAATTGGTTCATTTTTAACTTGGGGTACTCGAATGAAAAATTTATTTATACCAAAAGCTAGCAACCCCATATGTAGCGTTAATGAGCCAATGAGAGTGTAAGTGAGAAAAGACTTAAGAGCCTTTTCCTCTTTTTCTCTATGTTCTACAGTTGACTCAGACAAGCTCATGATTGGGTAGTACCTAATTATTTAGCTATTTATTGTTTAGTTATTTCATCAAATGAACTTTGAATTATTCAATTGCCACTCAAAAACCAGAGAATTTAGGTAGACAACAAAAGTTCAAAGTATTCTTGTTCCAAGTCATACCAATTTGAACAAAGAATGCTACAGATAATTGGGTGAAATTAAGTTCTATAAGGCTTTTTCAATCCAAAATCTAAAATTCAAAATCTAAAATGGTATAACAAGTTGAAAAAGAGAGTTAGGGTCTAGAGATTAGCTATTTTCCAATATCTAGTACCCCAGTCTCCGCAAATTTTGAATGTGAGGAAGACTTTTACCTTTTGGCTGACAAGGAGTCGCAGGTCAAATGCGAACTACGAGCTAGAGCATCAGGTGTTGTCTGAAACATATATAAAATTAGCACCCCTAAAGACCTAAAAATTGTAACGCTTGCTGCTTTTACCAATTTAATTGGTAAATTAATGTATAGACACTCATCCGTGACAGGTTAATTTTGTCCGACAGGTGAAAGTTTATGGTTTAAAACGAAAATCCGGAGCAGAGAGCACATAAATGCGCCTAATGTTACTAATGTAACGTCCGCCTCTTGAGTCACCAGGCACTACTAGACGGGCAAATCCTTCAGATGTCAGCAATTGTTGACCCAAAGATGGATCGTCTTTTGTTGCATATGCAACTAGTACTTGTTTGTTTTCAAAGTTTGGTTGAATTTCACCCACTGCTATAACAACTTGATAACAGTCAGTCGCTTCAAGAACGATATACTGCCGTAATAAGTTATTTTTTACACTTGGGTCAGGATTGGGTTTTAGTCCTCCTACACTCTCAATCAGTTGCCATAAAGGCACTCCAACATAAGTATGAGTTTCCTGACCTTGTCCTGTGAGGAAATTAACAGTGACTTCACTTGATGGCAATGACTGAAGATCCGATAGGGTAAAGGTTTTTCGATTTACAACCTGACCACCCAGACGGAAATTATCTGAGGGACCACCAGAACACTCTGCTTGTTGTTCAGAGGTTGAGTAATTCTCTCTAGACGAGTCAGCGAAAGTAGGCTGTCCTAACCCCAATATTGATAGTGTTAAGGACACAAGGGCGATGCGGCGAGTCAAACGCATAAAATATGTTTCAGTTTTTAATTCAAGCAGGAGGCAGTTAACCAGCTGCTTATTTCTAATTAGAAACAAGTACAGAGGAAGTCGTTAGAGTTACTACCAACTCTTGACTACCAACTCTATAACTGTTACCAACTTTGTTTATACCACAATACGCAATTAGTCATGCAGCATAAACTTTACGATTTACTAAAAGTGCGTGCTTTATAACAGTGGTATGAGACGTGGATACAAATGCGATCGCTTGCCTCGATCTTCAAAATCTATGAATAGTACAAACTCTACGAGAGGATTGTAAACTTGTAGCAACCGCTTTAAGTGCAACCCATTTGGTTCATCAAGAAAATTTTCACAATCTTGTTCTGGGTGATACTGACTCTTCTCACACTCATGTCCGCCTGCAACAAATCGAACAAAACCACGCCCGTCTTTTGCGTAACCCTCAATAGCAATGTTTTTCAGTTCACGAGGCATGAGCAATTGATTAATCATGAGATATATCCTCACTGTACCACTGTACTTAACTGTATTTAGTACTCAATCGGACTAAGTATTTATAAAAATTTTCGGGTTTTGAGTTTTTGATACAAAAACTGTTACCTAAGGACCATAACAGTTGCGTACTAGTAATATCTGCAATCGTTTACTTTCCAAAATAAAGTATAAATACTTATAACGCTCGTCATAAATAATTATGTAAACTTCAGGAAAAATTATTTGTTTTTGATTACTGATAAATTTTGCATGAATTCAATAGCACTAATTGTTACACTTGTTACGATTACCAAAAATATTGGTAAAAAATTTTAACTGTAAATATTTTTCAGCCCGATCTTGCGATCCCCCAACCTCTCATAAAAAGGGGGGCTAGATAATAGCCCTCATGAATATCGTTGTGTCTAGTTTACCGCTACAAAACTAGAGTGAATGACTGAGATAATCATCAGGATTTTACTCTCAACCTAATGAAGTATGTATAAGTGGAGCTTTTAATATCAAGGTTAATCAATGTCTGAGTCATTAGAGGTAATGGTGTTCTCAAGTAATACCTAATTTATTAGCTTAGGCTTTGCAAAATATAAAGCAAGGGTCTATTGAAATCTCTTGAAGAAATTTCCCACCCTAATGCTAGGTTTTGCATTACACGTCAGTTTTCTCATCGCTGAATATTTATTTCTACATCAAATGCGGAGTGTTGCATCATGAAAATTAATCTGTTCGATAGTGCTTGTAATATTCTAAAGGGAACAATCAAACGAGTATCTCTTGATGGAGAGGAGTCAGAAGTGATACTGGAAATTGCACCAGGAGTGGAAATTACTTCTGTTGTACCCAGAAATATTGCTCAAAAACTACATATGGTAGAGGGAGAAGAAGCTTTCTTTACGATTGATGCTTCCGATGTCCTCATTGCTTTAGACTAATAAGCACTTGCTTACACGTAACTTTGCATTTCCTGGTTATATCTTGTCAAACTCTCTAGGTTTTTTTGTAGATTAAACGAACAGGGTTTCAACGCCAACGTACCTAAGTTGAGTTCATCTTGAAACCGTTTGATTTTGTCTCGACAGGTGGCGACATCTCCAACAACTGAGTTTTCTATCAAATAATCTTCATCAAAGTTGCTTTTTTGATTGCTTAGTGGTGAGAGATTTTGACTGTTGTTGCCACACTTGTGTGCTGTGGCACTCATCACCTTCATTCTCTGACTAAAAGTACGGATAAAAGGTTTTGCCTCACTCACAGCTTTATCGTAAGTGCTGGCAACAAAAAAGAATCGTGACAGCATTAATCGAGCCGAGCCACTAGAATTGATAGCATGGTATTTAACAATATTACTCTTGAGTCTATCCATCGTAAACGCTGCTCCTCCCATTAAACCAAAAGAATTTAGAGCCGCAAATTTAATTGCCTCATTATCACTACTAGCAACATACATTGGTATGTTTTCCTGTACGGGCTTTGGGTAAACAGTAATTTTCTCGCACTGATAATATTTTCCGTGAAATGATACGTCGTGTTGATACAAAAGCTTATGAATTAATGTTATTGCTTCTAGCATTTTGGCACGGGATTCATTCACAGCTGTGGCAAAGTGCTTGTTTTGTTCTGGAAATGGTCCACCTTTAGCAATTCCTACAGAGAGTCGCCCATTGCAGAGGTTATCTAGTGTGGCAATATCTTCGGCGATCGTAATTGGGTTATGAAATGCTAACAGCACTGCTGCTGAACCTAGTCGGATAGTTGAAGTCACGCCTGCTAAATGTGCCATTAACATTAAAGTAGACGAACTTACACTGAAGTCATTGAAATGGTGCTCTGTCACCCAGGCTTCTTCAAAACCCAAGTTCTCTGCGTGTTTGACGAGTGCTACTTGCTCGGAAATAGCACGACAAGCATCACCGTGATAATTTTCATAGTTACAGAAAAGCCCCGTTTTCATCATACGTTTCCTCTTTCCCGTGTGGTAATCCAGTGCAGTTCCAACCATAAGTGAGGATTGTCCTGTTTAAGCTTTGACATGGGATGGTGCAACAGGCAGGTAGCATTTATGCAAACAACCTCAAAGATTCCCACATATTTTGCAACGATTTTAAATACAGGCATTTGTGCTTTGACAGCAGCAATCATGTTGTTAGGGGAGTAAATCGCAATGTATGGTAAGAAATAACTACTCTCTTGTCCGCAGAAAGACTGAATAAGTTTGACATAACAGTGGTTGAGCAATTCCTTGACTTCAGGAAAAGAGCGATCGATAATTGTGATGAATTCCTCGATCGACTCTTTTTCATATCTATTGGTGTTCATAAATAAAAATTGTTAGTTGTTAGTTGTTAGTTGTTGGTTGTTAGTTGTTAATTGTTCTACTAACTACTATCCACTAACAACTAACTACTTACAGATTATTTTTGGGTACGGCATTGTACAGAAAGCAGAGTTTTCGCCTAACCCTAAAATTAATTGAGATTTACATAAGTGGTTGGTATCCTCTCAAAGAGGAAATACCAATTGCCCCATAACCATAAAAGCTGAAATCAGTGACTAAAACTGTATCAATTGTAGCTATTTACCAACAATATTGGTAAAGTTTAGTGACGTTATGTAAGGTTTAGGTCAATTTGTAGGGTGAACAGAGGAGTCGGGGTGTTGAGTTAGGTGTGGTAGGGGAAATATTATCAGGATGGGGTAGATATTACGTTATATCTACGCCTACGTGCAATGATAATTCGGTGTGCCTTTTTTTAGGGAGAAGAAAAATGAATCCAGAACAGGTGATTCTTGAACTTCGCGATCGCTTGGAAATAGTAGATGCTTTATACCGCTTTGGTGCGGGTATTGATTTTAACAGCGAAGAACTGCTTGTCTCATCACTGACACCGGATGCAGTTGTTGACTTTACCCAAGGTAACGAGTTGTGGGGGTTAGATTTTCCCGTGTTAACCGGGCGCGATCCGATTATCCAAGTCTTGAAAGCAAGCGTTTGTTTGCTCGTTACCACACACGTTGTAACAAACCTGCGTACAGAAATAAACGAGGATACGGCAAAGCTTTATGCCATTGTGGAAGCTCAGCACATTCCACCGAACGATCGCAGTCGTCACTGTCTCATGAAGAACCAATACGATGTGAGTTTGGTACGGGAGGGCGAGAAGTGGCTCATCAAACACTTAAATGTGAATGGTGTTTGGTTTACGGGTGAACCTAGTATTTTAATTGGGCAGTAACTCAGGTGCGATATCTAACACCGTACCCAAATAAAAACTTATGGTTCTTCTGCTACTGTGTATTGTAAAGATATTCTGAATGTTTATGATGTGAAACAAATGCGCTAGCCAATTGTTTATTTAACGTTTTGATTTATTTATTCTTTTTCGTAGTTGAGTCATTGTAAAATAAGCAAATAATATCCCCAAAGGTGCAATCGATGTGGATTCAGGAACGCGTTTACTCTCTACTGTCACATTAGTGTCAACAGCATCACCTGTGAAATAAACATAATTAAAAGCGTCTTTATCATTAAGAATACTTGCACGTAAAAACAAACCACTCCACCGGGCAATTGTTTCAATAGCTACATCTTGATTAAGTGTAGCATCTACAGGGTCAGGAATTGCACCAGCAGGGTTATTTGTATTTGTGATACTAAAATGATTGGCACCTTCGATATTAATTAGTGCAGCGGGTGGATTTTTAATTTTGTTATAAGTTAAACTAGCACGTATTGGCAGCGCTCTGCCATCACGATCTCCTTGCAGAAGCGCAACTGGTATTCCATCATTGTTAATAGTCGGATAAACATCATTTATATCGCGAAGATTACCACCAAAGAATGCTCCTGCTAAAATTTGTTTGGGTCGTGAGAAAGAACCCGGACATGTTGGTGTTTGTGTTACCAGGCATAAATCTCCAATTGCAGATAATCCTACGACGCTACCTAAAGAATGACCCAATAATCCTACTTTCTCTGTATCCAGCTTGCCTACAATAGGTGAACTAGCATTCTTATTTTCAACTACAATTTGTTGTAAAGCTGTATCAATTTGGCTAGTTTGGGGTAATAATGCTTCGTCGCCATATGTTGGATCTGTACGCTTGCTGTTTGGCACTACTACTACAAATTCATAGCTGGCAACTTGTTGAGCGTAATTAGAGTAATTTGATTTGTCAACTAGTCCACCTTGTAGTAATAGTGCTACTGGAAAGGAATAATTGCTGGTTTTTAAGTCTGTTGGATTAGGATAGTAAATATCAGCTAGATTATTATCTCCAGTAATAGTAGTAGTGTAGCTAGCAATGTTGTCAAATACAGGTGCCGCATTAAAGGAAGAAGCATCTGCTATTTCATTAACACCACTACCGAGTAACAACGTGCTCGTACAAACTACTGACAAAGCTTTGATACTCAACAAAATAGCTACTCCCTTTCTAAGTAAAAAGATGTATTTACTCTAATACTTTTATCTCTACCATAATGGATGTATAAGCAAATCAAATATTGAACAATGGAAACCAACTTAGCTTATAACGATCCCCGCATTACGAGTGATAATACTTTCAGAGTATGAAATTTTTTGGGTTGAATAACTACACTGCTGATAAATTTAAGCGCCAATTTACTTATAAACCTTTGCCACTCATTGCGTTTGCCGTGTTCACTTTCTCACTCAGACGCTCATGAGGAGAGCGTAACCTCATCGTCTCCACTTCCCAGATG
>NZ_BAACAP010000090.1:0-16812 GCF_045865695.1 Scytonema hankhaensis NUACC26 | reverse complement strand
ATATGTGGAGATGTTGTCAGTTATTTAGGGGGCTTTCTGTAATTAACAACGTCTCGACTATTCCTGTTGCGACAAATGCACGCTTGTTCTTGAATTCTTTTTCTACTAGCTTTGGATACCAGATATTATCTGAGGTTTTTTAGTGATAGATACTCTTGTTTGTCTCTGTATCCTTGTCGCTGTTTCTAATGTTTAATTTAGTTCATTGTCTTTGTTCTTTGTTGCCACTCTGGCACGTTTGTTAGTAGTTTATTTAACCGTTAATTTCATCACAAATTTCACAATTAAGAGTCTGTCAACTGGCTCTTTCATGACTTGAGATGACTTAACTATCTTGAATATATCATTTTCCCTCTCCATGAGAATGCAGGGCATTACCCCTCATTTTTTATTTGACTGCTCTCAATTTTAACTGTTACTAATTAACCAAAAGTCTGGAAGATATAAAAAAAAAGTGGGAGCAAGCATACCAATCGCTTTCATGCTCCCACTCGCTATCTGTCGCTGAGGCGCTAGGGAATATGTGGAGATGTTGTCAGTTATTTAGGGGGCTTTCTGTAATTAACAACGTCTCGACTATTCCTGTTGCGACAAATACACGCTTGTTATTAAATTCTTTTTCTGACTCTGTTAAGAGATTGAGATCTTGCTTTGGATACGAGATACTATCTGAGGTTTTTTAGTGGTAGATACTCTTGTTTATCTCTCGTATCCTTGCCGCTATTTCTGATATTTAATTTAGTTCATTGTCTTTGTTCTTTGTTGCCACTCTGGCACTTTTGTTAGAATTCATATAACCGTTAAAAGTACTACAAATCAAACTTAAAATAAGTGAAACTATATCTTTCATGACATGAAATAAACTAAATATTTTGAAATATATCATTCTCTTTGTTGATAAGAATGTAGGGCAATACCCCTCATATGTCAGTCTTCTCTAACAGTTTTGAAATTGTTAGCTATTAACGAAAAGTATTTTCAAGACTAAAAAAAGTGGAAGCAAGCATACAATTTGCTTTCGTGCTGCCACTCCTCTATTGCTACTGAAACTCTAGTACTGGTGAGGATTTCAGCCATGCTGACGTTCCTTCATTTAGCTGTTTCGAGCTATTTACCTTCTTGATTTGCGAAAAGTGTATCACAAATAATTGAATATGTGATACACCCCGATCGTAACACCCTTGAAGTCGTTTACCATCTTTAACTGTCTTTAATGTATAAAGGCTATTTATCTCTAAGTTGCCATTTTGGCAATTCTTCTATTAATTAAATACTGTTAAATACAATACGGTTTTATAAAAAAGAATTACATTTTAAAGGAATTAGAAATTATTCATGAAACTCTGTAATTAGTATATTGTCTTAGTCTCAAACTAATTACTCCCTTCCCACTAGAAGATTACGTAAACAGGTAGGGGTAGGCACTACCTACCAATAGCGAATGGTGGGTAGTGCCCACTCTACGAAAATCGGTAATTTTAGAGTGGAAAGAGAGTAGTTAAGAAGCAAAAACAAATTCGAGACTAGACCATCGCTTGTGTAATAACTTAGCTAGCGCTTGTAAACCCCATATTTCGCTACGGCGATGACCTACAGCGATCGCCATAATTTTCGTTTCTTGCAATGCAACATCGGCTGATTTTCGTAATTGTCCTGTAATGTAGACTGTTGCACCGCGATTTGTGGCTTCTCGTACCAGTTCATCTGTCATTGCACCGACAACGGCAATTTTTCGGATTTCTTTAGAGTTATCTACTTCATGGATGTGCTCGTATCCCCCAAAAATTTGACTGATGCGATCGCGCAACTCAACAAAGCTCTGCATTGGAACTTCTCCAATCATTCCAATAGGTCTGTTTTTTTTCTCGCCCAAAACTTCCAATCCAGACATTTCCAAAATTTGCGCCAATTCCGGGTTATATGAGAGCGTTAGGCGTTCGTCAAATGCCAAATGATAAGATATGACACCGATATCTGGTGCGAGTTGTTCCGATTGAAGTTTCCAAGGTCGATGCAAGAACAGAGCATCTAAATTTTTTACCTCAACCCATTCCCGCAATTCCGCCCACGGCTCTAGCGCTAAACCCAAACGTGCGATCGGACGTACTGAAGGGATATACACGCCCCCCTGTTCTTCCTGAAAATCTTTATCAACATCCAGAGAATCATTGAGAAATTCTGCTATCTCCTCTAAAGAAGGAGAGTTTTGTTCGAGAATCATTGCCTTGGGTTTACTTTATGAAGCCTATTTACTTAGTATGGTAAGCTAACCAGTACTTTAACGGTTGTTTTAAGACAAAAGAATACGCTATTTATTGTAACATTCACGCGAATCGAGAAACTTAATATCTCTAGATACTGAGTTTTTTAATCTCAGTATTTTCCACAAATTACAGACTCTTATCATATCTTAAATTTATAGCTGAGGTTTTGCAAAATCTTTTTATGCTCATAGCTTTTATACCTCACGGTCATTGCTATCTTTGGAATCCTGGATTAGTTTGGCTACATATCTTATCAGATAGCTGTATTGCGATCGCTTATTACTCAATTCCAGCAGTCATACTCTACTTTGTCCAGAAACGTCAAGATTTACCTTTCTCTTGGATTTTCTTACTGTTTGGAGCGTTCATTGTCGCTTGTGGTACAACCCATATCATGGAGATCTGGACGCTTTGGCATCCAATTTATTGGATGAGTGGATTTTTGAAAGCGATAACTGCCATTATTTCGGTATATACTGCGCTAACTTTAGTACCGTTAGTTCCTTTAGCACTTGCCCTTCCCAGCCCAGAATTTTTGCAAAAAATCAACTTAGAACTAGAACAAGAAATTACTGAACGAAAGAAGATAGAAGAAGCTTTGCGGATACTTTCAGAACAAGAGCGAGAGAAAGCGACTCAGCTAGAAATCACCCTAGAAGAACTCACCCGCACTCAAAGTTTATTGATTCATAATGAAAAAATGGCAAGTTTAGGGCAATTAGTTGCAGGAGTTGCTCACGAAATTAACAATCCCGTTAGTTTTATCTATGGCAATATCCCTCACGCTCAGACCTATGCTCGAGATTTGTTAGACCTTTTAAAACTTTATCAGCAATACTACCCCAACTCTATAGCGCAAATTCAACAACGAATAGAATACATCAACTTAGATTTTGTTGCAGAAGATTTTTCTAAATTATTAGTCTCTATAGCAGCAGGTGCTCAGCGAATTAGCCAAATTGTCTTGTCCTTACGGAATTTCTCTCGTCTTGGTGAAGAAGCACTCAAAAAAGCGGATATTCATGAAGGGATAGACAGTACTTTACTCCTCTTGCAATATCGCTTGCAACAAGATAAATCTAGAGAAATTCAAGTTATCAAAGATTACGGTGTTCTCCCTCTCATAGAATGTTATCCCAGTCAACTGAATCAAGTATTTATGAACATTATTAGCAATGCTATTGATGCTGTAGATGAAATGGCAACTAAAAAACTAGATTTTGATGGGCAAGTTAAGGTTGTTCAACCAAAGCTTCAAATTTCTACTTATATAAAAAAAGACTCCAAAAAGAGTCTTAACGTGAAAGAAAAAGATTACATTATTATTAATATTACTGATAATGGATGTGGAATCAAGTCAAACATTCAATCAGAAATCTTCGCTCCCTTTTTTACTACAAAACCTCCTGGTAAAGGAACAGGCTTAGGATTATCTATCAGTCACCAAATTATTGTTAGCCAACATAACGGACAACTTTGGTGCCATTCAGACTCCGAGCGAGGCACAACATTTGTCATTGAACTACCAATAAACAGCAATCGTTGACCAGCGCTCGGATATATCTAAAAGTCTAAGATTTAAAGATACTAGTATTTATACGTAAACAAAATCTGTTTTCAAGCCATATCATAGTCTTCGTATTTTTTACTTTTTTATTCAAAAATGCGCCAGCTTGCACTATTTTTAGGTATTTGGATAACTGTAGTCTCACTACCCAATCAACCTTCACTTGCAGAAAATCTATCAATTCCACTAGCTTCTGACAAACCGTTAGAATTAAATCTATTAACGAATCCTACAGGTTCTGTTGTTACCGCTAATACCATCTACCAAGAGCATTTGACTGTTCCTAGCTTGTGGTTGGCAAAAGAAAATTCGGAAAACAAACTCCTAGATAACTGGATAGCATACCCAATGTCTGGTGCAGAACCCGCCAGAGTAGATTTGCTCGTCAATCAACAAATTTGGAGTTTGCTAGATTATCTAGAACGTTATGATTTCGTGAATCGTTTGGGTACAGTCGCACGCAATTATGGTTACAATATCCGCGTGTTTAACTATCAACAAGAACGATTGGCAACTTACACGTGCAATTTTAGCGCAAGTCCTGTTAAGTGTAGGATAGACATGAACCTTCAAAGCAAGCTAGGGGTAGGGAGTAGGGAGTAGGGATTGGAGTCAACTAATAAATTTCCTAGTCCCCAATCGCCAATCGCCAATCCCTATCCTCGAATGCGAGCAAATAAAGATTGATACTGAGTCATGGCTGATGGTGATAGAGGAAGTAAAAAATCACTTTTATCAAAAACGTCAGTATTCATCTGTAGTAAATTGCGTAGAGACTCTTGCATCTCGGACTTAGGTAGATTTGCCATCGCCGGTGAATTGCTTTTGGCAAACAAAGATATTTCTTGAGCCACTTGAGGAGTTAAGCAAAAATCTATCCATTTGTATAGTAAATCTTCATTTTCCTTACCCGCAGGGCTTACCCAGAGGTCTGCCCATATTGCAGTTCCAGACTTGGGAACAACGACAGCAAGTTGGGGATAACGCCCAAGTGTTTGGACAACATCATTTGACCAACCCACTGCTAACCAGGTGTCTCCAACGATTAAGGGTTCTAAATACTTTGTGGAACTGTAAAATTTTACTTGTTTATCCAGTGATACTAGTTCTTTTTCTAAATTTGAAACTTTATCAAGATTTTCCTGATTGTAAGATTGACCCAGTTTCTTTAAAACTAACCCGATCGCTTCTCTTGGCTGTTCCAATAACGAAATACGTCCTTGTAAGTCATTTCGCCACAAATCGCTCCAATCTGTCGGTTTCCATCCTAATTCTTGGAATTTGTCACGGCGATAAACAATGACCGTGCTTCCCCAGCGATAAGGGACAGCCCAAACTTTTCCTTTAGGATCGAGTAGCCCTTTGTCATTGCGCGTGACTAAGTTTTGCCACCGCTTGGGTAAAGCGGACCACTGCTTTATTTTGTCCGCTTCTAATGGTTTAATCAGCTTGTCCTGAATTGCCTGAGCTAACCAAAAATCCCCCATTGTTACTAAGTCCGATATAGCCGATTTTTGGTTAGATCCTATAAAAGGTAGAGAAATTCCTTTTTCTGCTTCCTTAGTATTTGTTTTTTTCTGCCAATCTTTCAATTTCTCAAATAAATCTTGTAATTGCTCTACTGGAGCAAACTTTAACTGTGCCTTCAATCCCTGGCTAAATTGACTTACCACTTGGCTAGGGATAGAACCTTTTAACAACTGTACGTTGAGTGTTGGTTGATTGTTTTGATTACACCCAATCAGCAGTTGTGATAGTGCTATAGTACTTGTACTTAGTAAAAAATACCGTCGCTCCATTGATTTTAGATTTGAGATTTTGAACTTGAGAGTGAAAAACGCCATCTGTCAGTGTAACAGTGACCCTTCGGGTTCGCCAGTCCCCTGGGCGTGGGAGACCCGCCGGAGCGGGCTGGACTCATCAGTGACCAGTGACCAGCGATAGGTGTCAGTTAGGTTAATGGCTCATAAGCGTCTGGGGTAAGAATGTCTTCAATTGAGGAGATTTATCTTTCTACACAAAAGAGTTGAGTAAGACTTTAAGAAAATATGTAGATATATGTCAAAATAAAGACTTAAATATTGCACTTCAACAGAAAATTTTAAAAGTTAAAAAAATCATAAGTATGGTTAACATTGGCAAGAGATTTTATAACATAGAGAGAAATAAGCGGACGAGGGTATTAAATGGAGCCATTACAAAAGCAAGTCCTGACATTAAGCCATAAACTAGATGCCCTCTACCAGGTCATTGAGCAGCTTGATGGTAAGGTGTCTCAAGCTTTATCAGATTGCAGCTTGGCGAAAGAAGAGTCTAGGGAGAGTTTTCAGGAAAACAGCAGCGATCGCCGTCACTCATTCAAAGGACTTACTAGTTTCAATTCAGAGCTCGAACATAAGGATGTCATAGCAGATGGCATTTATTCGGATAGTAATCTTCAAGGTGGAGACAAACAAATAACGCCGGAAATTCAAATCCAACGTCTAACGGCACAATTAACAGCTGCATACAATCGCATAGCAGCTTTAGAAGAGCAATTACTTCTTAAAAGAATCAACACTTAATGAAAATCAAAATAACTTTTTACTTTTGAGTTTTAACTGAATCTTCTAAATCCTAATTTCAGTGAACTGAGCCATTAGTAACGACCCAAGTTTGAAATTACAGCCTTTTTTAAGGGACTTCCAAATAAAAAATCTCCCAGAATTTTTTGTGGTGCGGGCTTCTAGCCCGCCACTTAATAATATCCCAAAATCTTTTGTGGTGCGGGCTTCTAGCCCGCCACTTATAATGTCCCAAAATCTTTTGTGGTGCGGGCTTCTAGCCCGCCACTTATATGGTACGGGCGTCCCCGCCCGTACCACAAGTACCACAAGTACCATAAGCACCACAAGTACCACAAGTACCACAAGAATATGGTGTAATTTATTTAGTCCGGTAAAAGCTTCTGTATTTGTTGTTCAGTCGCTTGCAAAAGTTGGTGTTGCTGCCACCCTTGGTAGAGATAAGCCGCTATACAAGAACCACCTGCACCTACACCTTCTTTTACAAAACCCTTTTCGTAAGCTCTAAGTTGCTCGTAACGAGATTCAGCAAAGCTTAGTTCGGTGGCTAGTAAAGGTGGAGTAAATAATTCATAAGGAGTGCTGCTACCCCGACTAATTAACTCAGCTAATTCAATAGTTCCACCCGTTGAGTCCTTTGCCACCCAACGGGTTGTTCCTACAACGACTTCTTCAACTCGCCAAGGTAAATCATAGGCTTGGGCGATCGCGCAAGTCAAAGCGTAGACTGCCAACATTTGCGTCCCACCTGCAAGCAAAACACCACAATAGCGACTCAAAGCAAGAGTCATTCCAGCAACCGTAACTTGCATAGGATCGCCCACTGCAGCAACAAGTTGTAGGGGATCGGGAAAATTTTGGATTTTGGATTTTGGATTTTGGATTGATTTTGGATTTTGGATTGGGGTTTGAGAACTTTCTTTACCAGTCGCCAGTCCCCAGTCGCCAGTCCCTAATGCCTTTTCAAGTCCAGCTTGCACAAGCGCCCACTTTTGAGCGTGATTGCAAACAGGGTGACTGCTGTTAACTTTTCCAGCAGCTTGTATACCTAAGCCAGTTAATATTGCCAGGGCAGTTGTGGTTCCTCCAACAACGCACTCGCTTAAAATGTAATAGTTTTTTCGCTCATGGTTTGCTAATCGTTCGCCCCATTCCATCCCTTGCTTAAAGAGGTGGCGTACTGTTGCTATGTCCATAGCCTTACCTTGGCTCAAACATTTGGCTGGAGAACCACCTAAATCTATGACAGGAACAGGAGGGGACTGAGGTAAACCAGCGTTAAATATATAAATCGGAATGTTTAGTGTTTCAACTACGGCACGAGTGATGAAAACAGGAGACACTCCAGCTGAGAGAGAAGGTAGGGGATACTTGGGTTTAGTGGTAGTACCGTAGTATAAAAACTCAGCATCTGCACAAGCAGTGTATTTTCTATCCTCCGGCGTTGAACCAGCCGCAGAAATACCGGGGATCAAACCAGTATCAGTAAATCCTAAAATGCAAGCAAACACCGGCGGACAACCTCTATACTTAGTTATCCATTCCTGTGCTTGCTCAATTTGAGTATAAATGCGAATAAGGTCATTGGTCATTGGTCATTGGTCATTGGTCATTGGTCATTGGTCATTCTAAGGACAAAGGACAAATAACAAAGGACAATTATTTATTCGTAATCTAAAATAACCTGTACCCAACGTGGAGGGCGGGGAATGGGGTTGCCTAACCGATCCAAAAGCAGCCATGCGCCCAAATGGACTACAAATAGATAAATAAAATTGTTCAATAAAATGAGAGCGATCGCGCCGACTTGAATCCAGAATACGCTAGGGGTTGACAAAATACCCAATTTAAGGAATAACCACTCTATAAAATCCGTTACTTGATTGATGACGTAAATCCAAAGGTCTTCATTAGACAACACAGACAGCAGCCACACGCGAAAAAAGACACCCAAAGTGCCTAACAGCGTACCCAAACTAATGGAAACAATCCAAGGAACGCGGCGAGTCCAAGTTGCTCCTAAAAGAACACCCATAAAAGCAAAGGGCATTACAAAGAGAAGACTACGGACGGGTCCCATGAGTACTGAAAGCAACAAACCAGAAGTTACAGCTGCCATCCAAGCCGCCCTGCTCCCCCAACGAAGGTAGACTAGGGCAATTGGTACGGGGAAAAATATCCGCAAAACAGGTCCCAAAGGAAAGTAAAAATTAATAAACCAAATTAAGCTACCAGTACTAGCCAAAAATGCTGTTTCCACCAATCTTAGTGGTGCTTCCAACTTTATAGAACTTTTATTTAAATCGTTTTGCTTTACCATCAATTCATCAGACATTTGTCAGGTGGTCACTGGTCAGGTGGTCACTGGTCAGGTGGTCATTAGTCAGGTGTTAAACAATCATTCTTTCGAGGGCTGATAGATCGGGAATACAGATAACATCTTGCTCGCGTCTAATTAGACCTTTTTTTTCTAACCTTGTTAAGACTCGTGTGACAGTTTCCCGCGCTAATCCACTTAAACTGCTAAGTTCCCGGTGGGGTAAGTTAGGAATTTCTGTTCCTGCTTGCGCCTTTTTACCCTGCCCTTCAGCCAAAAACAACAAAGTGTCTGCCACTCGCGATTGACTGTCAGATTCCCGCAATCGCAGCCTCCGGTTGACTTGACGCAATCGCCGCGCCATCAGTTGTGCCAATCGTACTCCTGCCATGGGTTCTGTATTAAGCAATTTAAGAAAATCTTGGGATGGCATACTGCCAATCACTGTAGGAGTTAGTGTAATTACGTCGGTGGAGCGAGGTACTTCGTCGAGGGCTGCCATTTCGCCAAATAATTCTCCTTTTCCAAGGATATTTAGCGTGACTTCTTTGCCCTCTAAATTATAAGTACGAATTTTTACCCACCCTTCTATAATAAAATACACAGAACCGCCCCAATCGTTTTCTAACAGGATCACTTGGTTTGCTGGGTGAGTGCGGGTCACAAGATGAGTGAGTGCGGGTTCTACGACCGTTTCTGGCAGCCCTTGAAAAAAGGGAGCCCAGTTCATCCAGGAATTGCCAGGTGCTTGTAAGCTATACCTTTCTTCCATTACAACGTCTTTACTGTACTGTTAAGCAGCAAAATATAACAGTTCCTCTGTAAGCATATGCTATTAAAGCACAACCCAGTGAAAATAAAACTAAACTATGTTACATGATAAGGCGATTCGGAAAGACCCTTATAAAAAATGTTTACCTAACTATTAAATTAGAATAAAGTTTTTCCAATAATAATTATGCAGCCAAAGCCCAGAATTCTATTCTTGCAGGCTTTTGGCAAATTCGGGATGCTCCCAAAATAACAGCCTCCAACGAGAATTTGGTCAAATTGCCAATTAAGAACACTTTTTCTGTGCCGAAACCGCAGCGAGCTGTTAAGCTATTTTCTCAAAGTAGGCGAATTTTTGACACATTATATTGATAGACGCTGCTATTCACGAATAACATAAATTGCAACAGTTGTACAGCAATTCCTATATCACCCAACCTACAGTTCTATATAAGGTAACTTAACGTGACTTCCCGGTTAACAGAAACTCAAAACTTAATTGCAGATATTGACCGCTTACTGACTCACAAGCGACTGTCTAGGTTTCTCTCGAGTCAAGCGTCAGAACCCCGACAGATTTTAGAACAAACTCGAAACTTCCTAGTCCGCTTAGCCGAAAGCGACGAACAAGAACGATCGCAACAAATACAGCAATCTGCCTTGCTTGCGAGATTTGCGGGACAGGAAGAAACATCCCAAACATCTCCTGTGGAACAGAACGAACTTCAACAACACGCCAGCGCCGATACTTCCACTATTAAAGGAGAATTTTCAGCGTTTTTAGCACCTTTGCAAGCGGAATTGCAAACCCTCCTGCACGAACGGGCAAATCTTGTGGAGGAAATCAGACAATTAGAACAAAGGCGGTTGCATAATTACTCCTTAGCACAACAATTGGCGAATCAAGAGCAGACGATCGCAGAATTCTTACAAGTTCTTAAGAATCGCCTTGTCACTAGTTCAACATCTCCAGAAGGCGAGACCAATTCTCAAGAGTTGCAAATTCCCAGTACTGACAATGCTTCTGCTACAATTAACCAGAGAAGTTATGTACAGCCCGTCACAACTTCTACGCAAGCACCTTCGCTACACTCAGCAGATCGAGTTGAGGAAGTAGCAAGACTCGCCCGAGAACTCGATCGACAGTTGCTAGCGCTTGATGGCACCGTAAACGTTGTTTTTGACTCTCTTCAGCGCAATATCCACACTTATCATGAGTCCTTATCACAAGCTCTATCAAGAATGCACAGCAAAGGCGTGCAGGGAGAGCAGTTACTGACGGGTTTGATTGGTAATTTAACACAACATTTTCAGCAGTACTCTCTTGAGAGCGAACCACATAAGAATGATGTAAAAGAGGAAACCTTAAAACCTTCCCTATCTCAACCGTTATCACCTGAGTTGCTAGAACCCAAACCAATTGACAACTCATCCTCACCCACAGAGACTGCGTTCGCCTTTGGCGTAAGCCGTACCCGGCTTATCGCAACTCAGGTTGATTTTAAGGTATATGAAAACACTGCTCCTAGGGAAAATGTAAGTGTAGTGCCATCTCCTCTTGAGGGAGACACGCAAACAACTTTAGTTACTAATACTACTCCCGATAGCGTAGCTCCGGATAGTTCTCAAATAGAAACTGATGAAGTCGATCGCTTGTATGCCAGTTTGTTTGAAAATGAGGCAGAGAATCAGGAAACAAATACCGCCACAGATGAGGTAACAGATGTAACGGATAAGAACGCGAGTGAGGAAACGGAAGATTTAACTGCTGATGCTCCTGTTACACCCGTGATTGCCCAAGTGCAACCAGAAGTTTTACCGCCGCCAGCTTCCGTGGAGGTTAAAGAGGTCAAAAAGGCAACTAACTTTATAGATGATTTGTTTTTGGGTATTTCATCTTCCCCATCCACAAAAACTTCACCAAAAATTAATCCAGTTCCAAAAGTCGTTCCACCAGAAGTCACTCCTCCAATCATTCAGTCAACACATTTTATAGATGAGTTATTCATGGATCTAACGCTATCCTCATCTATCCAAACTCCGCCTCCAAGTATCAATCCAGTTTTAAAGGAAGATCGAGAGGCAATTCCTGAAGTTCAAGAATCAACAAGTATAATAGATGACTTGTTTGCAGAGACTCCACCCTCAACAACCGAGGAAGAACAACTAGATTCAGAAACTTTCTTACACGAGGTGGTTTTTGAAGCACCGAGTGCGACAACAGATTTGGTACAGGCTGAGGTAACGAATTTACAAGAAGAGCCAATTACAGAAGACACAACCTTACCAGCACAGCCAACAGATCGAGAAGTCCCTACTGATTCTGTAGCTTCGATACCAGACCCTTGGGTGGAAGGTTCGGAGAAAAAACTGTTGAATCGCGACCTCACTGACACTCAGGAAAGACAAGAAGTACCTGTGGAAAGCACGGTGGTAGATGAATTGGAGAGCGATGACGCAACTCTTATGGTTGATGAACCGCTCAGTGCTGATATCATTACAGCATTAACTGATTTGCTAAATGATACAAATGATGATGAACTGATTCTGGAAGAATCTTCTTTTGGTAGAGAGGCAAATACAGGAATTGCCACAACACAAGCCGAACCTTCTGTTGTCATCGTAGATAATCGCGATGCAGATTCTTTACAAGAAAGTTATGTTCCTGCTTCTCCACAAGAAAATTTGTTGCCACAGGAAGACAATCAATCTCTAGAGGTTGCTGATATATCCTTGGAGGAAGCCCAATTGCAGCAATTGGAACAGGATTTGGCGAGTTTTGATGGAGAACTCAATTCTCTGCTGCAACCTCTCAACGATCTAGAAAATCGAGAAAATACACAAAGTCGGATTATCCCTCAAGAGATTCCACAACCTGCGGGAACTGAGCCGAGTTCGGATGCAGAAAAAGAATTGGTGGCTGCAACTGAAAAAAAAACTGAAGCAACAGAAGAACAACTCGTAGGTTCTTTAGTTTCAATTTCTCGTTCCACAGATGACAAAGAAGTCACTCTTGAGGCTGCGAACTCAGTTTGGTATTTAGGAATTGATTTGGGGACGACTGGAATTTCTGCTGCACTGTTAAATCGCTCTACAACAGAGGTTTATCCTCTCTACTGGATGGCAGAAAATCAGCCAGAAGCAAATGCGCGCTCTTTTCGTTTACCTGCAGAAGTTTATTTACCAACAGCTTCTGTAAATGTTAGTGAAACAGAAAGTTCTCACTCCCACGAACAAAAGCCACCTGTAGCTGAGGGTGAAGGTGGAAATCAGGCGGCTGCAACTCAATCTCACAATCTGTTTTCAGCACAATTAAAACCGTATTTACAAATTGCTCTTCCTTATAAAAATGAACAACAGAAATGGGAACCCGTTTTGCAGTTAAATGATTTTTCTACGGTTCCTTTGGTTTGGGTTGTGCGATCGCTTTCAAAATTGCTGTTAACCTTAATGGCAGACCGTAGCAGCACGACTTTAGGTTTAACGGCGGCGGCTGTTGGTATAGAGCAAGATATTTTCCGCACTATTATCAGTCGCGTTACAGGTATCATCTGCAATTGCCCGTCCAATTGGTCGGAACAGTATCGCTTTAATGTTAGAGAAGCTATACTAACAAGCAAACTGGTACGACACTCGCAACAAGTCTTTTTTGTAGAAGAAGCGATCGCGTGTTTGCTGTCAGAACTCGATGGTGCTAGCGGTGAGATTGTCAAAATCAAAGGACGGCAAGGTAATCGCCTAGCAAAAACTAGCGATCGTCCTTTGAATGGTAGTACTCTTGTCATTAGTATTGGAGCTGACGCAACAGAAATGGCGTTGGTCGATTTGCCAGAAAACTTAGAAGATTTAACTCACAACGATTTCATGCTCCACAGTTTTACCTATGCAGGCAAAGGACTAGAGCAAGATATCGTTAGCCAATTGCTACTTCCATCAAAATGGCGACAACCGCGAACTGAGAATCAAAGCGATAGCAAAACCATCAGTAGCAACCCCTGGCATTGGCAACCATCCGTTCCTGGCTTAGACCAAATGAATTTTTCTAGCCTAGGTTTAGAAGAATTAACTTTGCCAAGACCAGGAGAACCCGACTTAGTAGAACGAGTTCGCTTGCAGCAACGCTTAGAAAGTTCGTTGTTAGGAAAAGCCGTTGTAGATGCTGCTGTGGCTCTCAAGCTCATCCTACAACATCAAGAATCTTTCACCTTAGAATTAGCAGATCAAAAATGGCTGTTGCAGCGAAGAGACTTAGAAAGTCAAGTATTTGTCCCCTTTGTACGCCGTATCAATCGAGAACTCAATAGATTATTAGTTGCGAAAGGTTTACCCACAGAAGCCATCAATCAAGCCATCTTAACAGGAGGCGTTGCGTCTTTGGGAGCAGTTAGTCGGTGGTTGCGTCAAAAATTACCAAATGCCAGGATTATCCAAGATTTGTACCTTGGTGAAAATGGTTCGCCCACTTGCAGCCGAGTCGCATACGGTTTAGCCGTGCTTCCCCTACATCCTCAAGTCTTAGAAGTTTCCAGACAACAGTACACCGATTACTTCTTGTTTACAGAATTGCTAAGAATCTTGCCAACTCGACCAGTATCCTTTGGAGAAATTATTCAGTTGTTTGAAAATCGGGGTATCAACACGCGCAATTGTCAGCAACGCTTGCTTGCTTTTTTAGAAGGCGAACTTCCACCCGGTTTAGTGCCAACCAGCACGGAAGCGACTTGGCTTGTTCCTGCTTCATCTGAGAATCCCGATTATCAAGCCCTCTCGGCTGCACCGCTTTTTGAAAAACAAGGAAGTCTCACCTACCGTCCCAACGCTCAGCAACTGCAAGCGATCGCTCGTTATCTTGATGCCATCAAAGCCAGCACCCGCCAATCATTAGACGAACCTTACACGGTTAATTTTGCTGTAGGTGTCCTTCAGTGACCAGTGACCAGTGACCAGTGACTAGGGAGAAGTACTAATAGCTAACTGATCCCTAGTCCCTAATCGCCAATCGCCAATCCCTAAAAATACAGAAAATTTAAATACTCCCTTGTATCTAAAAGATTGTATAAAATCTGGGCTGAGACCTTTCAACCTAAAGTATTACTTGTTTATATTAATACTTATATAAATAACCGTAGTAAAAAAAGACTCCAACCGTGTCCACTTGCACATCCGAGCGAACATATAGTGGCTCTAGTGGCTCTCTTGATGTGGCCATTTTAAGTCAATATAATTCAGTTGAATTTTCCGAGCAACCCGTACATCCTTCTGTTACAAGTATCATCAAGCGGTTAGTTGATATTTTAGGAGCTATTGTAGGGCTGGTAATTACAGGTATGGTAGCAATTCCCGTAACCATAGCCACTCAGTTAGACGAGCCAGGTCCTATCTTATACAGTCAAATACGTTGTGGTATTAATGGACGTAGATTCCGTATTTGGAAGTTCCGTTCCATGATCGTGGATGCAGATAAACTCAAGCACTTGGTAAAAAACGAAGCTAAGGGTCATATATTTAAATCCGTCGAAGATCCTAGAATTACAAAAGTCGGCAAATTTTTAAGACGCACGAGTTTAGACGAATTACCGCAATTTTGGAATGTCCTTAAAGGAGAGATGAGCTTAGTTGGGACTCGTCCACCAACTCCTGATGAAGTTGTTAAGTATGATGTCCATCACTGGCAAAGATTGCAAGTAAAACCTGGGATTACAGGAGAATGGCAAGCTAATGGTCGTTCCACTATTACCGACTTTGAGACTATAGTTAGCATGGATCTTGACTACCAGCGCAAGTGGTCTGTAATGTACGATTTATATCTGATTTTGAAAACGATTGGGGTAGTCGCAAATAAGAACGGTGCGTAT
The DNA here is from genome assembly GCF_045865695.1 of Scytonema hankhaensis NUACC26. Classification (NCBI taxonomy): domain Bacteria; kingdom Bacillati; phylum Cyanobacteriota; class Cyanophyceae; order Nostocales; family Scytonemataceae; genus Scytonema; species Scytonema hankhaensis. The sequence goes on along the minus strand of NZ_BAACAP010000090.1, from coordinate 1,474 downwards.
TAACTGGCGAGCGCATCTAGATAAGACTTTTTCAATCCAAAATCTCAAATCTAAAATCCAAAATGGGATTATTCAGGGTGCGTGCTATTACGGTTATATTGGGATTTCAATTAAGAACTCTGTACCCTCACTTGGAACTGAATTGCAACTCAACTTACCAGCGTGGGTTTCTTCAACAATTTGTTTTGCTATAGCTAAACCCAAACCTGTCCCTTTACCGACTCCTTTGGTTGTAAATAAATAGTCAAATATCTTCTGTTTAACTTCGGCGCTCATTCCCTTGCCATTATCAACAATGAGAATTTTGACTCGCTTATCTTCTTGGAAAGTTGTCACAGTAATTCTGTTGGGATGTGCTTTAATTTCTGGAAAACTTCGTCCGCTATTTGATTCTTCTAAGGTATCAATGGCATTGGCTAAAATATTCATGAATACCTGATTTAATTGTCCGGGAAAACAAACAACCTGTGATAAATTGCTATACTCAGTTCTCACTTCAATCGCGGGACGTTCTTCGTTAGCTTTTAGACGGTGTTTAAGAATTAAAATAGTACTATCAATCCCATCGTGAATATTAAAAGGGCAAGAGCGATGGCGCGATCGTACCAATCGCTTGCTTCATAATTTTTGCCTAAAACCCGGCATTTTTCTGCCTCTACTAAGTCAACTTTATGTTGGTGGTTCATAGGAGCATGGTAAGCCCATTGAGCCAGAGTGATTTGATGGGTTTTTACCAGAGCGAGAGTGTTGGCTTGCTCGAGTTCTGACTGGGTAGAGCATAGTGCCAAGTAGGTTAAGCTGGCATAGAAATGGAAAACCGGATTCTCAATTTTTCCTGCCATTGCCATCAAATGGAGATTAGCTTGGGCAATGTAGTCTAGGGCATTGGTGTAGTTGCCAAAAAAGTAGGCAAGCATTAGCTTGTAGATATAGACAAAAGCGAGTGCAGTCAGATCCTTATCCTGATGGTGCTTGGGAATCATGACTGTTTCATCGTAAGCAGTTCCGATTAATAGATCTGGTTCATTGACAATTTCCCTCCAGTTCTGCACCATCTGTTGTTTCATCTTCAAGTAAGCCAGAGGAGAATATTGCTTCACAGCAGCTAAGACAACACAGTAATTTTCTATTTCTGGTTCCCAATCGTCCAGATACACTCCTGCAGAGAAATTATCCTCAAAATAATTAATTATGTTGTAGCCAGCACATAAAAAATCACCCGTTTCTATTCCAGCTAGATAGCCCTCTTTCCCAGTTGGAATTGTTGCTCTCAGTGCTTCTTGACGATGCTGGAGACAAGCACAAAACAAAAGTAAAGTGAGAGACTTAAATTCCCGCACATTGAACCGATTGAGTAAGTTCAGTGCCAATCGCCCAAAACAATAGCCCCTTTCTACCTCTCCCAAAAAGGAAGATAGCACTGTGCCATAAATTGCATAACCGATGGTTGATGCGGGTGCATTTCCAAATTGGA
>NZ_BAACAP010000089.1:0-16793 GCF_045865695.1 Scytonema hankhaensis NUACC26 | reverse complement strand
TGTACAATTGCTCAACAGCAGTGGTAACGTGCTGACTAGTTCAACTAGTAGTGGCACTGCGAGTGAATCTATCAGCTACAGTCTAGACACAGGCACCTACTACATTCGAGTTTACCCATACAACGGCGCTAACACCAGCTATAATTTGAGCGTCTTTGCAACAATCAATGACTTTGCGGGAAACACTCTCAATAATGCACGTCAGATTAACCTAAATTCAGTAGCTAGCGCCTACAGTGATTGGGTGGGTAGTACTGACACTGACGACTACTACCGTTTGAGCCTCGGTATGAAAAGCAGTGTTAATCTTACCCTCAATAGTCTTGCTGCTGATGCTGACGTACAGTTGATTCGGGACGCTAACAGCAATGGGATCGTCGATAGCGGTGAAGTCATTGCCAGTTCAACTAACGGTGGAACTACAGCTGAATCTATCCGCCGTACTTTGGATGCAGGCACTTACTATATTCGAGTCTATCCCTTTAATGGTGCTAATACCAATTACAACTTGAATGTATCTGCTACACCCGACGACTACGCTCTTAACACCCTCAGCAATGCGCATCAAATCACCCTAAATTCTACTACCAGCACTTATACTGATTGGGTAGGTAGCGCTGACACCAACGATTACTACCGTTTGAACCTCGACGCTACTAAGAGCTTAAATCTTGCCTTGAATGGTTTGAGTGGGAATGCTGATGTGCAACTGCTAGATAGCAATGGGAATGCGATCGCCACTTCAACTAACAGTGGCACTGCGGCTGAATCTATCAGCAGAACTCTAAATGCAGGCACCTACTACATCCGTGTCTACCCAGGCAATAGTGGGGCAAGCACCTTCTACAATCTCAGCATTGAGAGCACGACTGTGCCAGTAGAATCTCATACTTTAAATTCAAAGTGGATTCGACAGTTAGGTACTGCGGGTGATGACTCCTCCTATAGTGTTGCCGTTGATGGTGCTGGCAATGTTTACATTACAGGAATTACTAGGGGTGCATTGGGAGGTAGTAATGCAGGTAAGGTTGATGCTTGGATAGCCAAGTATTAGTACAGGTCGGCGTATTTCCGCCGACCGTTAAGGACACCTGCAAACAATCTAATTTTCGTAACCTCTAAGAGGATGTTTTAAAAGTCTTTTTATCGGTAGTAAAACCTTCAATATCTCCCTAAATCACCCTTAAAAAGGGGAAATTTGAGAATATTTCCCCCCTTAAAAGGGGGGTTAGGGGGGATCGATAAGTGCTTAAAATCACAACTAACCATTTTTCAAACAACCTCTAATGGTATGTTTACTTATGCAAAGCTGTACTAGCTTCACCTTCAGAAAATTAGCTAATGTGTGAATATACAGCGATTAATAGGGTGACTGACATGATATCTTCTGAATCAAACAGTCTAAGTTTAGACATTTATCGACCTCTGAGAGTACTTTTTCTTAATAAGGTTGCTTATCGCATCTCACAAAATGAAAGAGGGATAAATACGCCGAAAAGTTTGGACATATTGGGGGACTCTACCTTCTGTCAAGTTTACTCTTATCGAATCATGAAATGAAAAGAAAACACAAGAATTTCCTTCACTATCTATTAATGATTTTGCCAACCCTTAGCTTTTTTACTTTGAAATACATAGGAGACAAACAAAGTAACAAGAAATCTTCATTGACTGATTCCGTAGATGCTGGGTTTATTAATTCAGTAAATTTTGGGATTTACTAAAAATCAAAAACAGCAAAGAATTGATTATCGAGCTAAAAACATTCTTTGACTTATCTCGCAGTCGCACATACAGCATATTGCATTAAATACTTATGCATTTACCCATTCTGCTATTTCTTGAAGGATTTTTAATAGCTCTTGAGGCAACTTCTCTTAAGCGAGACTACCCAACACTTGAGAGAATGTTGTTGTTGCTACGTTGGTAATGTGAGGCGAAGGGCTGTAAAAATCTCCTGAACTTGAAGTGCTCTCCCGACTGCAACATCTCATGGTATGTTGACTTGTGCCAAGCTGTACTAGCTTCACCTTCAGAAATTTAGCTAATGTGTGAAGATACAGCAATTAATAGGGTGACCGACATGACATCCTCTGAATCAAACAGTATACGATTAGAAATTAACAGACCTCCCAGAGTACTTTTTCCTAATAAGGTTGCTTATCCACTGTTTTTGACTTGACATGAGGTTGTAGGCATTGTAAAAGTGCTAGAATTTCTAACATGGGCTAAAGTTGCTTTCTGAGTTGTCGTTGTGGTAAACAACAACTCTACTACTATTGCCCTCTTCTTTTTTCAGGTTTTCTCACTTCACCTAGAACACCGATTCAGTCACAAGCGCTCGTCAGGTAAGTGCGATCGCTTAGCCGCAAGCCGTACCCAACTTATCGCCCCAACAGGTGGTTGATAGCAAATTGTCTCGACCCCCTTCACCCAGCTATGTGATTTTCATTCTCTTCAACTTACCTTTGCTTTTGGATTCGTTCATACAACTATTACTTACCAACTTTTTTGACTGGGCTGACTGACTTACCTTACGATCGCCTGTTACTGAATCGATGTTCTAGTACTAGACTTCTTAGATTCTTTAACTTCACTTCTCTACCACCACCTCTCTTCACAATTGGTAAAGGTATTGCTTTGAGGCACAGCTTTATTTCGTCAAGGAAACAACACCACCTTCCAGTCGTCAGAAAAAAGTTGTAATTTACGACGGCATCAAATGGGGATGGAAAAATATTAAGGGCTATAAAGAGCAAGATCCACCACCGCCACCGCCACCTCCTTGTAACGGTGGTAGCGGTGGTGGCGGTTGCTTTAGAGCTGCTGCGGTTAACTCAACTAAAGACCAAAAACTTCCATTAGATAAAGATCACAAGTCTGAATCTCACGTCTCTACCTCTGAATCCACATCCGCATTGGGACTGCTGGCACTTGCAGCATGGGGTGTAGTGAAAGCCATGAAAATTCGTAAAGACAAGCAGTCGTGAACCATCTTTACACCCTATTGTTTTCCCTTAGCATCATTTTTATAAATCCGTGGGGAGTAAAGCGAGGGGAAATCTGGACTCAACCAAAAGTACTCATCATCCTGCTCGCGTGCATATTCAACCTTTTAATCCTGTGGTCAGAAAGGTTCCAACTCAAGATTCCCCAAACTTGGAAAATTAGCAAACTCTTGTGGGAGATATTTCTCGGTGTTGGACTCATCTCAACTCTCACGAGTCCTTTCCCCCTACGATCGCTACTCGGTCAAGAACAGATGGGTGATGGGCTGCTCTACTGGGTACTCATAGCAATCTTCACCCTCAGCAATACCCTACTGCTCAGACTGCATCCAGAACTAGGACGATCGCAACTGCAAGGTCTAGTCATTGGTAGCGTTATCCTTGCCATCAGTATTTTTCCCCAAGCCATTAACTGGAAAATCGACTACACTGTCACATCAGGACAAATTCTCAGGGAGAATATTTTAGCCAGTACCATTTTCCAAAACCAACAGCCAATCGGTTTATACTCCCATCGGGGTCATGCGTCATTCGTCCTAGCAGCAACCGCAGTCATGACACTTGTGGGCTGGCAATGGCAGTAGATAAGTACTCAGTGTGCTGTTATCGCTAGTGTCCTCATTATCCCCGCCCTACTGCTCACCCAAACTCGGGCAGGATTGTTAGCCCTGATGGTAGCAACCGCTTATCTTTTAGGACGATCTCATTACAAGCTATTAGTCCCGTCGGCGCTGGCGTGTCTGGTGGTAGTTGGTATCACCACGACTACCAGGCATCTTGACAAACTACCAGTTATCAAACAAATCACATCAGACCGAGTTCACCTGTGGGAGGTATCACAGCGTGGTATTGACAAGCGTCCCTTACTCGGATGGGGTATGGATGGTTTTGGTGCCGCTTACCCAGAGGTACAGTACCGCAAAAAGCTAGCAAAGGTCATTCGCTTGGATGACTTCACCTTCGACTACCAAGACAAGAATGGGCAGCTAATAACAGCACAGCTACCGACAGTGAAAGCACACAATCTGATTTTAGACACAACTTTATCCGTAGGTTTACTGGGGATGCTGCCCTACCTTGCCCTGTTAGCATTCTGTATATGGCAAGTCATCAAATCACCCTATCGTGGCATTGAGGCAGTGGCAATTGCCTACCTCGCGTTCACCTTCACTTGGTTCGAGTGCGCTCAGTTCACCCATCTAGTTTGGTGGTCGCTCAGTTTCAAAGGAATGTCTCTCCCCCGTGAAAAAATCGTACCTTAAGTACCTCAATTGCGCCACGATTGTTTGCTTGCTGAGCTTACTACTTGGCAATACGCAATCCATTACTCAGTCACAATGGACACAACAGATGTCAGATGAGTTTCAGCAGCGTTCAAGAGATGCGATCGCCAAACTTTCGGGAAGTCACTACGGAAATACAGCCTTTGAGAACGAAAAGAAGTCCTACCCCAAAGCAATGATTGACTTTCTAGCTGGGAACTCTGAAAAAGCGATTGCCTTCCTCCAAGCTGAAGATGCTGATGCCGCTCGGAACGCACATACCTTGGGAATTGACTTTTACTCTGGCTTCACTCTCAAAGGGTAACCCAAAAGTTTGGCGTCAGGGGCAATACCACGACTGGCGAAATCACTACGCCGTCTACCAAAATGCTGATGGGAACAAAACTCCAATTTATCTGGGATGGAAGGAAGGGAAGCTCAAAGTTGAAGCAGGCGGACACCAATTTCAGAGTCAACCCTAACTTTTCTGCACAAGTGAGCGGCGTCGCCTCAAGTTTAAGCTTGCTGTCATTATTTCTGCCGTGGATCGGTAATCTTGTAAACATCTTTAAAAATAGTGAATGGAAAGTTGTTATTTGACGGCTTGTCGTTTGACAAGAAGACTCTACAAAGTCAACAATCTTAACTGAAAGTCTTACGGCGCAATACCCTGTAATTGCGGTCTGAGTCTTGCATATACGTATACTTTGGATAGGGTATAGGAGGAGACATTGAAATTCTAACAGTGTGTCTACATAAGTATGACAGGCACAATGTGTTTGCTAGTCGTTCAGCAAGTAAATGCACAAGAGAATCAGACGGCTTTTGAGACGAGAAGAACTCAAGACTTAGACCTCAAAACTCAAGACATTTGAGTAACATATTAAATGAAGTTGAATGAATTTTATATGAAAAATCTCAAGAAATGGACTGTTTTTTCTCTAGCAATTCTTGCTATACTACCTTTTTTTAAAAATCTGATTTTTCCACAAGTTAATGCTGCTCAAACTCAGGATATTGCAATCAAATTTATTGGTCAAGTTGGAAATCAGCCCTTTCGTTGTGGCAGCAATTACAATTTAGGCAAACCAGCAACAACTGTCACGCCCTTAGATTTTCGCTTCTATATTTCCGAAATTACCCTAATCGATGACAACAATAAAGCAATTCCTTTATCTCTCACTCAAGACGGCAAATGGCAATATCAAAACGTTGCTTTAATCGATTTTGAAAATAAAACAGGTGCTTGTGCTAATGGAACGGTGGAAACCCGCGATCTCGTTGTCGGTACAATTCCCCAAGGTAAATATAAAGCGATAAAATTTACTTTAGGTTTACCAGACAACCTCAATCACGAAGATTCAACGCTTGCACCTTCACCTCTAAATTTGACTTCGTTATGGTGGAATTGGCAATTTGGATATAAGTTTGCTCGCATCGATTTTGCATTCTCAGCTAAAACTCAATCCACAAGCAAAAACCAAACTCAAACAAACCAACACAAACATGGTGAAAAAGAACAAAGTAATTCCTTTCTCATTCATTTAGGAAGCACGGGTTGTCAAGCAGAAACTTCCAGCCAAAAACCGATAACTAAATGTAGCAATCCTAACACATCAAGCATTATCCTAACTAACTTCGATCCGAGTAAAAACAAGATTGTTGTCGATCTTGCTAAACTGGTAACGAACACCAATTTAAGCCAAAATCAGCCAAATACACCACCAGGGTGTATGTCGGAACCTAACGATAAAGATTGTACTGAAATTATGGCAAACTTTGGTATTCCTTTTGGCGGTCAATCATCTGTAAAACAAACTTTATTTAGTGTGAAGTGAAACACATGATTTTTGAATGGAAACGCTGGTTTGTACTGTCAATCATATTCGCGATCGCATTCAGCTTATCCATTAGTTTGAATCAAGTTTTATCAGCACCATTATCCAGTAATACCTATGTTTGGGATATTCCTGCTTGGATGCCCAAACCAATTGTAGCAAGTGATAACCCGATGACAGTAGAAAAGGTAGAACTTGGTCGCCATTTATTTTACGAAAAACGTCTTTCTGTCAACGGTAAATTTGCCTGTGCTTCCTGTCACATTCAAGCTTTAGCATTTACTGACGGGAAATCTGTATCAGTTGGTACGACAGGAGAACAGCACCCTCGGAATGCAATGAGTCTTGCAAACATAGCATATAATTCCGTCTTGACTTGGGCGCATCCAGGAATGAAAAAACTTGAAGCCCAAGCATTAGTCCCAATGTTTGGGGAACGTCCTGTCGAGATGGGTTTAGCGGGTAAGGAACAAGACATATTAAAGATGTTGCGGGAAGATACTAATTATCACAAGTTATTTACTGCTGCATTTGGTCAAGGAGATAATAATATTAATCTCCATAATTTAACCAAAGCACTAGTATCATTTGAACGTAGTTTAATTTCGGTAAACTCGCCTTACGATAAATATCGATATGGAGGTGATAAAAATGTAATTTCTGCTTCAGCAAAGCGAGGTGAAGCACTCTTTAATAGCGAACGTTTAGAATGCTTTCACTGTCACGGTGGCTTGAATTTTAGCGATTCTATTAAACACGAACGTTCGGCATTTGAAGAAATTGCTTTTCATAATACAGGACTTTATAATATAGATGGGAAAGGTGCATATCCCGCAAGTAACACGGGAATACACGAAATAACTCACAAACCAGAGGATATGGGCAAGTTTAAAGCGCCAACTTTGCGAAATATTGCTCTGACTGCACCGTATATGCATGATGGTAGTATTGCGACTTTAGAAGAAGCGATCGCTCATTATGCAGCAGGTGGAAGAACTATTACTCGTGGAGAATTTACAGGAATAGGAAGTCAAAATCCTTTAAAGAGTCAGTTTATTTCTGGATTTAAGTTGAGTTCTCAAGAAAAGCTGGATTTGTTAGAGTTTTTAAAAAGTTTGACTGATGAAGAGTTTGTGAAAAATCCAGCTTTTAGCAATCCGAATATAACGGGAAACTAGTTGAGGAATATTTGCCCTCACGCTTCAGCCGTTCCAGTTTTCAATGCCAAATCAAAAATCTGTTGCGCGGTTAAATTAAAACCAGGAAGTGTGGGGGAGACGATGATATCATTCCCTCTAAACATTGTTTTTACATATTCTCCGTCAATCAGCTCGTATACAAAGATAGTAGGTTGTTTGGGATAGCCGATAAAATCACGTCCACCTAAAGCAGCATAATCTACAATCCAGTATTCAGGTATTCCCATACCTTCATAATCGCGGCGTTTGTCGAAATAGTCGTCCTGCCAATTTGTACTGACAACTTCTACTATTAATTTAACTGAAGTGGCATTTTGAATAATTGATTCACTTTCCCAGCGAGTTTCAGTACCGATCGTTTCTTCATCCAAAACAATGATGTCCGGTTCGTATCCAGACTTGTCGCGGTACGGTTTTACAATCGATTCTCTGGGTATTGTCCAAACATCGCCTTTTCCCATCTCTCTGATAGTTATAAGTAATCTTTCAATAAGAGAACCTGTTAACTTTGAATGCTTCCCTCTAGGTTTAGGCATCTCGACAATGACTCCATCATGCAATTCGTACCGAAATGCCGAGTTTTCTGGATACCATTCGATAAATTCATCAAAGGTATATAATTTTTGTTCGGTATGTGCTTGTGTTTGTGCTTGGGTCATAGTTATAACCTCCACATATATCTGACTTTACCATCCACTCTTCTAGGGAGCATCCCAATTTGGAAAAAACACGCCCGCGATTGAAATTGCGACTATACAAGCTAAGTCCCTCTGGGTTCGCCAGTTCCCTAGGTTGGGAAACCCGCCTGCTTTCCCTGGACTCACCGCCTGCGCGGACGTCTTATTAAGTCCACGTAGGTGGACTTTGTTTGTATAGCCCCAGAATTCTATTCTGAGGGCAATTAGCAAATTCGAGACACTCCCCTCTTTCACCAGTTTCAACTTAAGGGGTTAAAAATTCTAAGTGTTCTCCTGAGTAGGAATACAATTCTTGGGGACTACCTTGTATTTTAACTTGCCCTTTCTCCAAGAAGACTATAAAGTCTGCTCGCCCTATAACTCTGGGACGGTGACTAATAAGAATTGTCGTCTTACCTTGTCTATGATATAAAATTTTATCTAAAACTTCTGCTTCTGATATGGGATCTAGCGCACTTGTTGATTCATCTAAAATCAGTATAGATGGATTGGCAACTAGTGTTCTGGCTATGGCTAATCTCTGTTTTTGCCCTCCTGAAAGATTTACGCCAAATTCCCCTAATACAGTTTGGTAGTTGTCTGGTAATTCTTTAATAAATTCATCTGCTCCAGCAACTTGGCAAGCTTTAACAATTTGCTCAAAAGATGCATTGGGGTAACTTAAGCGAAAATTATCTAGGATAGAACGGCTCCAAAAATGAGTTTCTTGAGGAACTAATATGATTTGCTGTCTCCTACATTCTAAAGATAAATCTTTCTGATTATAAATTCCATAGCAAATATTACCAGATTTGAGAGTATATAATCCGGCAATGAGTTTAGCAAATGTACTTTTTCCACAACCAGATCTTCCGATTAATGCAGTAACTTTACCTCCAGGAATTGTTAAGGAAAAATTCTCTAATAATTCTACTCTACCAATATGATGAAAATGAATTTTTGTACAAATAATTTCTGCATCGTTAGGAATATCTGCCCAAGGTTTGCGCTGTTCGTTTTGGTCTTCCGGAGTCGTGTCTATAACTTCTGTAATGCGTTGAACAGCTGTTTGTACGCGAGTGGCTTCTTCTATAATATCAATTAAGGTGTTGATTAAAATCGTCACGTTAATACTCATGGTGTTAAATGCCAAGAGTTGACCAATGCTTAATTCTTGCGCGAACGCTAAATTGCTACCAACCCAAAGTATGGCAATACTACCAACTCCAGAAACTAAACTAGAGAAGACATTATTAGCGATCGCAATTTGAATTGTCCGAAAGTTAAGATTAGCAAGACTACCAAAACGATATTGAATTTCTTCCCAAGCTTGAGGTGCTGCATTGGCACTTTTCAGAGTCAGTATGCCTTTAAAGCTTTCTATTAAAACTCCTTGATTTTCCGATTTATTAACAATGATATCACGAATCTGCTTGCGTAATTTAGGTAAATAAATAAATGTAGTCAAAGTCATTAATAAAGCAAAAAATATAGCTAAAACAAACAATTTAGAACTATAAGAGTACATAAATCCTAAAGAAACCAATGCAACGAACAGTTGATTGGGAAGGTGGAGAATAACTTGAGAAGCTAACTGATTAATTTCTTCGATATCTCTAAGTCGGCTGATAATATCCCCACTCCGACGGGTTTCATAGTAAGTTAGGGGAAGGCGCAAAATTTGTTTGCCAAAATCTAGAATTAGTCCTAATTCCAAGCGTTGAGCAAACTGGGCAATTAAATTAGTTTGTACTAGCTTTAAGGTACTACTAAAAATATTTATAACTATAGCACCAATAGCCACGCTTGTCAGAAGATACGTGTCATTCTGTACTAATACGTCATCAGTCAGAATTTGAATGAGAAAAGGATTGGCAAGAGCAAGAAGCCCCATAACTAAGTTAATAACAACAGCCTCAGTTAAAATATTGCGATAAGGCAAAATTCTTGTTAATAACCTATTGAAACCATCAATTTTATCTGACTCTTGTTGATAAAAGCGGATTTCATCCGGTACGAGTAACAGCATAATGCGATTTGCCCAAGCAGCTGTTAATTCATCGTGACGAACGTAGCGAATTCCCACACCTGGATCGGCAATAATATATTTTTTGTTTTTCTGCCCATACAAAACAACCCAGTGATATCCTTTCCAGTGAATAATAGCAGGCAAAGGAACTTCACTGAGTCGAGCGATCGCTTGAGGAGCTGCTTTAACTTGTCGAGCATGAAAACCAAGGCTTTCAGCGCCACGTCTTAAACCCACAAGCGTCGTACCTAGTTGTCCGGTACCAACAACTTCCCGAATGCGGTTTATTGCAAAGGTGCGCCCGTAATGTTTGGCAATCGTGGCGATGCAAGCAGCACCACAATCTTCTTCACCGTGTTGCAAGATTATTTGGTATTTCATTAAGCGGCGATCGTTCAAGGCATAATGTTTTCAACTTGATTAGTATTCCCACTTTGAGCTTTTGTTGCTCAAAGCAGTGCTTCTTTAAGCAAAATTTTTAGTGCCCCGACAATACTGCAAATTGTGTATCCATTAACAAGCAATTTGACCGGATGCCGAAGAACCACTTCTGCGTCTGGGACTTCCACCAATTATACTGAACCCTAAGCATCAGTTAGATCTTCAGTAAGTTCTAGTTCTTGCTCTTGAGTTGCTAGAACAACTCCTCTGGTTTCTGGCTTGTTTTGCTGTTAATCATAATAATACTTCCTCCGAGAAGCTCAGTTGAGAGACAATTTTTGTGCGTATCAAGCTAGCCCCTGCTGCTGCGATTTCTTCTCTGTCTGAATCTGTAAGAAGTTCTTTAAGTAAAGATTTTAAAACTTGCCTGTTAGATATGTACTCTTCGGTATATAAATCATCTTGTGACAGGACAGCTTTTATACGAGGAATAGCTGCTTCTATCGGGGATAACAATCTATTTTTTATACACGCTCTCGCAATTCGTGTTATCTGTTTGGTTCCATCTCCCAAATTCAGAGCTTCAATAGTTAGTCGTGCTTCACGATTGAGCGATACACGTAAAGTAGTCAGACGCCCAAGTAGGGGGAAATCGGATAATAATGTACCCATATGCGATCCCCAATCCAACCCAGCACCGATATTTCCTCCAACTTCTGCTTCGTCTGCTATTGCCTGCTGCATATAATTAGAATCAAGTAACAAATCGAGAGGACTGGAAACTGAATAGAGTTGCTCTTTTGGGTTGTCCATTTTAACCTCCTTATAAGCGTTGACGCCAAAGTCCATACTCGAAATATACTAGCTCATCTAAATCTTCATCGGGACCTAAATCATACATTCCCCGATTATCATAAAACTTTTCATACCCAGGTAAAGAATGTAACCCAACTCTACCTTCATAACCAAGCTCCAAACTTCTTTCTCTAGTAGATAATAGCAGCGATGTTCCAATACCCTGAAGTTTTGGTGGGTTCTGAATAATTTTTCTATTTAACGGTGCTGTAGCGATATAGTAAATATAAACTAAACGTTTTCCAAGTGTTATTTGTGAACCGTGCATAGTTGTTTCGATCACTAGTAAACCTTCAGTTTGGTTTTCATACTCAACTGCATAGCCCTCGTAATTATCGAACCTAGAAATCATTCTAAGCTTTACCATCAAATCCCAAAATTTATCTTGTTGTTTGTACTGTCTAAGCAATTCAGCCCATTGATTTTCAAAATCTTCAACGTGCTTGGTAGCTAAATTAACAATAGTTGCTTCTACAGTTGAGTTATCGATACTCCTATTTAAATAGATCTTTTTTGGCACTTACCACCCCTAGTTTCTTGCATTATAAGCCTGTCCTAATTTTTATTAGAGCATTTTTAGGGTAATTTCATTTTGAGTATAACTAAGCGGATTCCGACACTTGGATCGGCAATAATATATTTTTTGTTCTTTTGCCCATACAAAACAACCCAGTGATATCCTTTCCAGTGAATAATAGCAGGCAAAGGAACTTCACTGAGTCGAGCGATCGCTTGAGGAGCTGCTTTAACTTGTCGAGCATGAAAACCAAGGCTTTCAGCGCCACGTCTTAAACCCACAAGCGTCGTACCTAGTTGTCCGGTACCAACAACTTCCCGAATGCGGTTTATTGCAAAGGTGCGCCCATAATATTTGGCAATCGTGGCGATGCAAGCAGCACCACAATCTTCTTCACCGTGTTGCAAGATTATTTGGTATTTCATTAAGCGGCGATCGTTCGAGGCATAATGTTTTCAACTTGATTAGTATTCCCACTTTGAGCTTTTGTTGCTCGATAAAGTCTCGAATCTAGCCAAAATTTTTTATGCTGTGACACAACTGTAAATGAGGTATCCTCTAGCCTCTGGCTGAAGAACCAGATGCAGATGAACCACTAGTCTTACGGAACGAACCACCTACTATACTCGAACCTTGAGCATCGCTTAGCTCTTCAGCAAGTTTGAGTTCTTGCTCTTGAGTTGCTAGAAAGTTTAGCCACTTGTTGTTTTGCTTGCATAACTCTGCCTGACTGTGCGGCTTGTGTTTCTTAGGGAACATAATTTTTGTCCTTATATAGGGATATACAAAACACTAAAAAACACGACTTTACAAGTATTAGAACTTCATTCGGTGAATGAAGCAAACTTATTTTATCGTATGCGTAGATTTTAGTTTATAGATAGAAAATTCAACAAGCTCCAAAAATACACTTAATCAAAAGTTTAAATTACAACACAGTTTTAAGAAAAATCAACTAAAATGGCAAAGTTCAATTCTTCATACAACCAACTCCATATGCTTGATGCAGATTCACCCTCGGAAACGAAACGTACAGGGTTTCTGAATCCAGAGTTTCTCCACTCTGCTACACCAGAGGAATTCTTACCTCCTATTAGTAACTGGTGTTCTATTGGTGGTATTGTTCTCGTAAGTATCTTTAGTGTCACCCTCATACTTGCGAGTTGCTTAAAATATCAAGTTACAATTAAAACTCCGGCAATCGTTCGACCCAACGGGGAATTGCGTTTAGTACAAGCTGCAACAGAAGGCACGATTAAAAGCATTGCAGTACAAGCAAATCAGGTAATAAAAAAAGGTGATGTCATTGCCACAATGAATGATGACCGTTTGCAAACTAAAAAAAAGCAACTACTCACTAATATCGAACAAGCTACACTGCAATTGACTCAATTGAATGCTCAAATTCAAGCATTAGATAAACAGATAACAGCAGAAGGCAAACGGACTAACCGTGCTATTGCCATAACTCAAGCCGAACTTAACCGCAACGAATATGATGTCCAACAAAAAAAAGCGATCGCATCCGCTCAATTACAAGAAGCTCAAGCCAATTTAAAACAAACTCAAGTAGAATTACGCAAAACTCAGCTAGCTTTAAAATCAGCCCAAGCTCAGTTAAAATCCAGTGAAGTTTCATTAGAAGCAGCCAAAGCAAAGCGAGATAGATATCAACCTTTAGCAAAAATCGGTTCAATTTCTGTCGATCGATTTCAAGAAGCACAACTTGCCGTACAACAGCAAGAACAACTCTTCATATTACAAACAGCCAGTGTAGAAGAGCATCAAGAAACTATCAAGCAGCAACAACAAGTAGTAAAAGCAGCAGAAGCAAGACTGCAAGCAGCATTAGCAGGTCTCAACTCCAATGATGCAAACTTTTCCATCTCGAAAGCCAAAATTGCCGAAGAAACCGCCGCCGTGAAAATATCTTTAGCTAAATTAGATCGAGAGCGAGAACAACTCATTCAACAAAGAGTAGAAATTCAGAAAACATTAAACCGCGAGAAAGAAGAACTTCAACAAGTAAGAGATGATATTAAAGCGACAGTTCTTCGGGCTACTGCATCTGGGGTAATTCAACAGCTTAAACTACGCAACACCTTACAAGTCGTACAACTTGGTGATGTAATTGCTGAAATTGCACCCAATGATTCTCCTTTAGTCATCAAAGCACTTGTATCTTCTTCTCATCTTCGCAAAGTGAAAAAGGGTCAAATGGTGCAAGTGCGAGTTTCTGGTTGTCCTTATACTGATTTTGGAACGCTCAAAGCTCAAGTGAGTTCCATTTCTCCAGATTCCGTCACGTCTAACAACACCATGACTCAGACAAGTGCCGTGTATGAAGTATTCATCCAACCAGAAAGCTTAGAACTCAAGCTAGGCGATCGTAAATGTACCATTCAATCAGGTATGGAAGCCAGAGCAGATATTATTTCCTCTTCAGAAACAGTGCTACAGTTTTTACTTAGAAAAGCCAGACTGTTAACTGATTTGTAAACCCAATCAGTTTGAGCTAACCCAATGTTAATATAGAATGAGTAAGATTCTCTTGCTTAAGAGATAATTTATAAAGTAAAAATAAAGAAAAGGTAGGTTGGGTTGAGGAACGAAACCCAACATTTAATCAAATTATTAGGTGTTGCCGTTCTACCCAACCCACACAATACATTTGGCAATTTAAAATTTACTTTATAAAAAACTTCTAATTAAACTGTAGTAAAGACAAGCTAAGCTACCAACTATGTAAACAAATCCTGTTGAGAAAAAACCGATCGCACGTCCAATAGAAGGACCATATTTAGTAATAACACCGTAAGCATAAAAAATTCGAGCTAATGTGAGCATTCCGCCAAGAAACCATACTAACCAAACTACAGAGTGCATTAATTCCAGTGCAATAATAAACAGCAAACCAATAGGTACGTACTCTGTAAAATTTCCGTGGGCGCGAACCTTGCGCTGTAAAATAGATTCATCTGTAGTTTTGTTGACAGACAACCCTTGACTGATTTTTTCGACTGTCGCAACCCATGGTGTTGGATGTGTTAGCGGATCGGGCTGCATCAAAACATCCTCTTTTGACTCACCGTGCCATATTCTAGTTCTTGTGCGTTCCATCACTACAATATAGGACAAACTAAAGGCTATGAGACCATTAAGCCCAATAAAAAAAGAGGAGATTGGAATCATGTTGGCATTCATATCATTACAAAAGTAACGTTCGAGCTTGTCGGCTTTACCAACATCTATAGTAAAAGATTGCTTTCTCTTGTGTCTTGATATTACACGACACAAAATTTGATATAAAATGCCAATATGACTAGAAATGCAATTCCCAAAAAGTGATTTTAGACAGCCAAACGGGTTCCATACTCATAGAGATTTTGAGATGACTCTACCACCCACGATCGCAATGGAATTTGTTGTAAACGCCATTCAGAGAGCGGTTCAATTAGGCATTGACAGACAAGTTATTCTTAAAATGGCTGGGCTAACAATTGAAGATATTGCCAATCAAACTAAAGATTTTTCATTACACCAGCACATTCAATTATTAGAGAAGCTTGCTGTTCTCAGTAAAGATGATTTTTTTGGATTGCACTATGGTTTTACGCATCATGTGTCTAACTTTGGTATATTGAGCTATGTTCTACTAAACTCTGCTAACGTAGGTTCGGCTCTAAATAGCTTAGTTCAATATTTTGGTGTATGGCAACAAGGAACTGAAGTTGCTCTGACACCTGATGGCAATACAGCTTGGTTATCTTATCAAATAAAAGATGTAAATATTTCAGTTCGACGACAGGATGCTGAAACAGCGATTGCTTTCGCCATCAATAGCATTCGCACTCTCACTCGTCAACATTGGTATCCCAAAAGAGTGTGGCTAGAGCATAATTCTTCTAAAAATACTTCAGAATACGAACAAGTGCTAAATGCACCTGTGTTTTTTAACCAAGCTGTTAATGCTATTGCAATAGAAAGCGAACTCCTCAAACAAAAAGTTCCGTTCGCTGATTTGAGTCTCTTACCTATTTTGGAAAGTCGATTGCATCAATTCTTCGTTGAAAAAGAAGTAGATAATAAACTAGTCACCTTGGTAAATCAGGCAATTACTCGTTCATTGCCACAAGGATATCCGACAATAGGAGATGTAGCTACTGACTTAGGATTTAGCAGTCGTACTTTACAAAGATACTTACGCGATCGCAATACCACCTATAAGCAATTGGTAGAAAAAACCCGATATCAAATATCTCTAACGTATCTCAAAGATCCTGAATTATCATTGACTGAGGTAGCTTTGCTATTAGGATACTCAGAGTTAAGTGCTTTTAATCACGCTTTCCGACGTTGGACGGGATTAGCTCCCAACAAGTACCGACACTTAATTGGTATTAGAAGCAAAGTTATCCCAAGATTGTAACATTTTTACAAAGAATGTCAAAGACAGCCCTAAAGCATCTGTGATAAGTTTGAGTGCATACGCAAACCCAGGTTGAGCAAATAGGTACAGTAAGCAACCCCCGGAGGCTTTTAGATGAAAATTGGTATTCTTGGTAGTGGCAATATGGGGCGCTCTCTTGGTATTCTTTGGGCAGAGCAGGGACATCAAGTCTTCTTCGGTGCTCGAACTCAAGAAAAGGGTGAAGCTGTTGCTGAGTTGGCGGGACATAATACGCAGGGTGGAACAAACGACGAAGCTGCCGCCTTTGGGGATGTGTTACTTTATACTATTAGAGGAGTAAATTCAGTACAAGTAGTCTCCTCGATTGAGATTTTCAATGGCAGAATCCTAATAGATTGCAACAATTTTGAGATTCCAGAAGGATTTACCTACTCGCCTATTGAGCAATCCTTAGCAGAAAAGTTAGCTACAGAAGTACCCAACGCTCATGTAGTCAAAGCGTTTAACACTTTTGCTCAGGAGGTTTTTGAGTTAGCACCTTGGACTTTGGACAAAAAAAGAGAGTTCGCGGATTTTATTCGCGAATATAAGAAATGATTAGTCTTGTTTATATTTT
>NZ_BAACAP010000088.1:0-16396 GCF_045865695.1 Scytonema hankhaensis NUACC26 | reverse complement strand
GGTAAATCACTTAAATAGAGTGCTAAAGGCTCCAATACATATTGGTGACACACCACCAGAACAGTTTCGCCTCGTTTCAAGTGCGGTACAACCTTGTCCTCGTAGAAATGTGCAGCGCGATAGTAAACTTGTGAAATTTTCTCGCCCGCCGGGGGTGCTTCGTTATGGGAATGCAACATTTCCTCGAAACCTTCGTAGCCTAGGGCAAGACGAAGTAGATTGAGGTTACGACCTGCAAAAATACCAAACGATTTCTCGCTAATCCGATGGTCGATTTGAACAGGGATATCGGGCGACTTCAACGCCTGACTTTCAGCAAGTGCGATTTCACAAGTTTGCCGCGCCCGTCTCATGTGAGAGACATAAACTGCGTCAAACTTCACCCCTTTTTTCTTGATATCAACGCCTGCACGCCGTGCTTGCAACCTGCCAAATGCGGTAAGATCGACATCCAGTACTCCTGCAAAAATGTTGCGTTCGTTGCTGGTGCTTTCACCATGTCGAATAAAGTATGCACGTCCTGGATAATCATCCTTTTGTTTAACAGGAACACTGGTAGAGTTATTAGTTTTTATCACAAATGTTAATAGGTTTTAGCTACAGCATGTTAACTTATATACTTACAACCACAACCATAAATTTGTCAATAAGCCGACCCGTAAATTTATCCTAAGTTTAGTAAAAAAACAGTAACTTTTAAAACCCCAGAATTCTATTCTTGCAGGCTTAGCTTTTGCAGATTTGGGATGCTCCCGTCCCTAATCCCCTTTATTGTTTAATTTTTACTTCCCCCACAAGAGGTTTTTGGACTAAATTTTCTAGTCCAACACTTCTCAGTAAATTAGCCCATTCATTATATAGAGCAGTATTTTTTGGTTCGGTAAGGCGGAGTTTTGCTAACTCTGTCAGAGCTGAGTACCAGATATCATTTTGAATATATATTTTAATGCGATCGCTTGGTGTAGTGGCAGCTTTTAATTGCCTTTCCAAATTAGGTGTTAGGGCTGCACGTTGTACCCATCCGCGCACAAACACTGGGTCTGATTGTTGTTGATTGCAATAAAGTTTAAAGTATATTTGATACGTTTTGTTAACTTCTAGTGGAACGATTGATGGTAAACTGATGCTAGTAATACCCGGTCTCTCAGATGGTGCAAAAGAAGCCCGATAAATTTCATTGTTTGCTCGATCTTGCAAGATAAACTCTCCGCTCCGTACATCATTAGGTTGATAAGGTACAAATACCCAAAAAGTAGCATTCGCTTCAACAACTAAGCCTACATTTTTCTCAGGTATTAAGGCTATAAGCGGTACTTCCACAGATGGGCAATTACCACGGCTTCCCGTACCTCCTCGTCTAGAAGGTCTACCTCTACCCGATCCATCTTGTTGATTACCACCAGTCGATGGCTGCTGAGACTTTGCTATCAATGTTAGAGGGTAGCTAGTATAGCCAAACAGTGCCAGAATTATGATAATAATCATGCGCCCTCTGCCATTTAGCTTCTTTAAAATATTTTGATTGGAAAAGTGCATAAATCGATCTATGTAATGCCCATTAGAAGTATAGAGGGATAATAAACAAAGTTAAACTTCCGCTCAAACAGTCAATTACAACAGTTCTATTCCGGTCTCAGATTGATTTCTATCTCTCTATCACTTTCCATTCTCTATGCTCATTGCCCTATTTTCAAGATAGAAAACTCACAAATTTTAAGATTTATTTAAGAGGATGTTTAAAAAGTGGTTAGCTATGATTTTAATCACATTATTACCCCCCTTAATCCCCCCGATGTATTGGGGGGAAACAAGAGAAATCCGTTTCCCTCCCCAATACATTGGGGAGGGTTAGGGGAGGGGTAAAAAAATATTTGATACATCAATCATGACTTTTTAAACATCCTCTAACTTATTTGTGTAAAAGACAGGAAAATTATGAAAAACCGCAAAGATATTATACAACAGTTTTCAACCTTTCTCAGTTTAAAAAATTTTCATAAAAAAAATAATCTTATTTGGCAAGTTGATGTAAACTTAGAACGCCATATAACTTTTTTAGTAGAGTCAGAACCAGATGCTAAAGAAGAATACTGGGCGCATTATTTTCTAAAAATTATTAGAATACCACAAGAAGAGTTACTTGAAGTTTGTTCTCAAACGGAAGAAAAAAGAAATTTTCCTATCTCATCAGAAAAAATATCAAACTCTTTTGTAAAAGCCGAAAAACATTTGTGTGCGTATTTACAGGAAGCTTGTCTTGTAGCTGCTAAAAAAAGTTATCAAAGATTTAAATTTATCCAACACAAATATCCGTTGGAAGAATACTTTCAAATAGCTAACTCAGCTGTTTTCCCTCCAGGTAAAATCCTCAAGAATTTTAATTTAGAGCATCCTCAAAACAATATAGAAGGTTATGCTCAAACAGCTATTAGCCGTTTTATTAGTAATACTATTTATCGGAAAGATTTAGAAGCTAAAAGAGAGAAATTTTCTAATTATGGGTTATTAAAAGATTTGACTAAGAAAGAAATACAGGAAGCTCTCGCTTTAAAAGGAATAGATCGCGATCGCATTAACTTATACTGTCTAGCTTGGCAATGCTTAGATCGAGTTTATCAACCGAACCAAAAGCAAGGAAGTCGTAGTTTAGAAACACCTAGTGCAGAATGTTTTCAAGCGATTGCATCATTATATAACGAACGATGTCATCAATTAGGATTTGTGGAAGCACCAGTTTTGAAGGAGAGAATTCAAGAAATATTAGAAATTTGTATCCAAGCAGCTCGCGATTACCGAACAAAATCTTTTCTCCCTTTAGACAACTGCGATCGCCTAACCGATGACCAGTTGACTGCCTTAGACAATCTCGTTCAAGAAGAAGAATGGCAGCAAATCAACTCACTGGTTTCAAATTTATTTTTAGCTATACCAGAGGCAGGTCAAATAATGTTGATACTCTGGCTAGGATTAAATTTAACTCAAACTGAGATGGCAGAAGTTGTGAAAAATAAATATCCTGAAGTCCAGAAACAATATCAAGTTGCTCGTCAGTTAGCAAAATATAATAAAATTCTGTTAAAAACATTTTTTACTGAATCTCAAAAAATTTATCCTGAAATTTGTTTAAGTGAAGACAAAGATATTGAAATAATTAAAACCTCATTAGATGAGTGCTTACAATCGCATTGTCAGCAATTATGCAGAAAGGTTTTAGCTAAAATTATTAAAGAATGGCAGAACCAAGGAAATCCGATTCATTTACAAACTAATAAAGAAAAAATAGATAAAAATTTTGAACATCGGACTCTAAAAGTAGCACCTAATAGAAATGATATGAGTCAAATTTTGCAAGAAACTTTTATGCATCAACTCGAAATGGATATGGGCTTACCTACAAATTCTTTAGAAATAGCTAGTAAAAAACTAGATGATTTTGTAGATGAGTGGCTAAAAGATAATTTTTTTAAAAACAGGAATTAATACTTATGACAATTAACTTAAATGATTTAACTCTAATCTATCCAGAGCATTTATGTTTGGATATATCAACCGAAGAGCAAGAAGCTGCATGGGAGCAAACTATGCAAGAGTCTTACTCTAACACAGCTGCTCGCTGGAATGCCTATCTAAATCATTTATCTTTAAATACTTTTTTAACGTGGTTAGAAGAAGATCCAGATTTACAAGTTCCACTCAGGTTACACTTTCCAAAAACCGAACTACCAAGTATCTGGGAAGTCGTAAATGGTTCTGTATTAACTCTGGGCGAGACTCGATTGGTATTAATCCCTAGCGACAAAAGCTACTTTCCAGAGTTTTGTATTCCACAAGAATGGGTTGATATTCCCAATTGGTCAACTCATTACTATATAGCAGTGCAGTTAGATCTAGAAGAATGTTGGTTGCGGGTATGGGGTTATACTACACATAAACAAGTCAGGGAACAAGCGACTTACGATCCAACGGATCGAACATATTGTCTTGATATGCAGTATTTAGTTGCAGACTTGAATGTCATGTGGGTGACACAAGAGCTTTGTCCTCTCGGTAAACTAGAAGTTAAATCCTTACCAACTTTGTCAGCAGCACAAGCAGAGCAATTACTCGAACAATTGAGTCAGCAGACTGTTTCTTCGCCCAAATTTAATATCCCCTTCGATATGTGGGGGGCGCTACTCGAAGTTGATGAATTTCGGAAACATCTTTATCAGCGATGGTTGGAAAAGCAAAAAAGCGATCGAGTTGAAGCTATCCACAAAGTTACTAGCAACTTAAGTTTATGGTTTCAAAATATATTTAGTGCGGGTTGGCAAAATTTGGATGATTTGTTGTCCGTACAACAAAAGGCTTTAATGGTTCAATTCAGAAATGATTTTGGTTTGAATGAAAAATGTGTCAAACGAGCCAAGCTAATTGATTTAGGGATACAATTTGGAAGTAGTTCTTTTGTATTACTGATTGGTCTTAAGACTGAGGTTGATGGCAAAATTGGTGTGCGCGTACAGTTGCATCCAGCAAATGAAGAAGTTTACCTAATACCCGATCTGAGACTCATTTTGCTTTCACAGACAGGGACAATTCTTCAGGAGGTGAGTTCCCGGAGTGACGATCATTATATTCAACTTAAAAAATTTAAATCTTCCCCTGGAATTTGTTTTAGTGTACAAGTTGCTCTCAATGATGTCAGTATAAAGGAAGATTTTGTACTGGAAGCAGTTGATGACTCATAGCCATGACTAAATTAGTCGTGTTGAACTTAGGAAAGGGTAACTTGAAGCAGGGATTTGCTACTGTTACAGTTCATCTCTATGACTGTAGCAACTCCATTCCATTACAATTTGTAGGCAGCTTGCCCGCAGCACCAGAACTTATAGAGATCTACAAACGCTGGCAGTTGCTCTACTTGTTATTGCATGAAGCTTTTTTTCCCCGTCAACATTGGCGTAGAAACATGGGAAGTGATGCGGGTATTGAAATTGATACAGAAGATATCACTCATATTTCCTCTGTTGAATTTAGTAAGTTATGTAACAAGTTACGAGATGAAATTAACGTTTGGTTAAAAGCTGAGTCATTTAGCAATATAGAGCGGAAATTACGCACGAAGTTAAATCCTTATGAAGAAATTCGAGTCATTCTGGAAACGGAAGATGTTCAAGTTCATCGGTTACCCTGGCATTTATGGGAATTTTTTGAGGATTATCGAAAGGCAGTATTTGGTTTAAGCGCTCTTGAAGTAGATGAAGTTAAACCATTACGCAAAT
Organism: Scytonema hankhaensis NUACC26; assembly: GCF_045865695.1. Classification (NCBI taxonomy): domain Bacteria; kingdom Bacillati; phylum Cyanobacteriota; class Cyanophyceae; order Nostocales; family Scytonemataceae; genus Scytonema; species Scytonema hankhaensis. Next base: position 11,132 of record NZ_BAACAP010000088.1, on the reverse strand, counting down.
CTACTACGAACCAAGTTAGAATATTAGCGATTCTTGGTAATAGTGAAGGAATTAATATTCAACAAGACCGGGAAATACTCGAACAACTACTAGGAACGCAGACGGTTTTTCTGATTGAGCCACAGCGCTCTGAGTTAGATCGATGGTTGTGGGATAAGCAAGGCTGGGATATTCTCTTTTTTGCAGGGCATGGTTCGAGTCAATCCAATCGTGAAATAGGTCAAATTTATATTAATCCTACTGAGAGTTTAACGATTTCTCAGTTAAAAAATGCTTTGAAAGCAGCGATCGCTAGAGGTTTACAACTGGCAATTTTTAACTGCTGTGATGGATTAGGATTAGTACGGGAATTGGCATCACTGCATATTCCACAAACGATCGTCATGCGGGAAGCAGTACCAGATCGAGTGGCTCAAGAATTTTTGAAGCACTTTCTAGAAGCTTTTGCTAATGGAGAATCTTGCCATTTGGCGATGCGGGAAGCTACAGAAAAGTTGCAAGGTCTGGAAAGTAGCTTTCCCTGTGCTAGTTGGTTACCAGTGATATGTCAAAATCCGACAGCTATGTCATTAGTGTTGGCGAGCAAAATAGACTCTCAACCGACTCGCTTACACATCAGGAATACTATTGGAGCAATTTTCAAAGTTAGTATAGTCACAACTGCTTTAATATTAGGGATGCGCTCCGTTGGCTTATTCCAATTGTGGGAGCTTACGGCTTTCGACGCACTGATGCGATCGCGACCTGACGAAGGACAAGAGCGACGCATTCTAGTAGTGAATGTTACCGAAGCTGATGTGCGATCGCAAAGCGCCGAAGAAAGACGTGGAACTTCATTATCGGATCGCGCACTAGCTCGTGTTATAGAAAAATTAGATCGGTTCCAACCGCGAGCGATTGGTTTAGATATCTATCGAGAGAATCCCGTGGGAGCGGAATATCAGAACTTATCTAGATTCATGAAAACAAGCGATCGCTTTTTTGGAATATGCAGAGTGAGTGAAGAAAACAAAAAAAATGGTGTTGCGCCACCACCCGAAGTTCCGATGCCAAACTTGGGATTTAGTGACGTTGTACCCGATCCCGACGGCGTTATCCGCCGTCAAATATTAGCTATGGCTCCTATATCCCCCTGCAACGTTGATAAATCTTTGAGTTTTCAATTAGCAAATCGTTACTTGCGTGCTGAGGGTCTTCAATTCAAATTGAACGCACAAACAAACTGGCTCTTAGGCAATGTTGTCTTTAAAAACTTAGAGGAAAACAGTGGCGGTTACCACAGAATCGATAATTTAGGTCACCAAGTGCTGCTAAATTATCGCTCTTCACGTCAAGCTATTGCACAAGTCACTCTTGCAGATGTTTTAAACAATAAACTGACTTCCGATCTAGTAAAAGATCGGATTGTCCTCATTGGTACAAGTGCCGAAAGCTTTCACGATGACTGGTCTACACCCTATACTACAGGTCAGTGGCCATACAAGCAAATGCCAGGAGTAATGCTTCAAGCACACATGGTGAGTCAAATTCTCAGTGCCGTTTTAGATAATCGTCCACTGATATGGATGTTACCAAAATGGGGAGAAGTTATTTGGGTATGGGGTTGGTCGTTGATTGGAGGCATACTTGTTTGGCAATTTGGATCATGGTTAAGATTGGCATTGGCAGCAGTGGTAGCTGTTTGCGTTTTATATGGTGTATCCTTTTGTCTGTTAATCCAAGGAGCTTGGATACCGCTAGTGCCGTCAGTTTTAGTTTTGATAGTTAATGAGGCTAACGTAATGATTTATACACATTTTAGAAGATAAGTACCAAGTTGCCAAATTTACAGGTAATGACTTAATCATTTCCCCCACCTATCCTAACCTCAAACTCATATTCTAAAATCGCTCCACTCCCTCAAACTTCTTAGCTAATTCGCCCATAGCATTTGCGGCTTCACCACAAGTGCGAGGTGTGGGGAAAATCTTACCTGGATTTGCTAAACCTTTGGGATTAAAAGTTTGCCTTACCCATTGCATGGTTTCTAGATCGACTGCAGTAAACATTTCTGGCATATAACATCTTTTTTCTGCACCAATGCCATGTTCTCCAGAAATACTACCACCGACTTGAACGCAAAGTTTCAGAATTTTTCCCCCAACTTCTTCTACTTTTTCTAACTCACCAGGAATGGAGTTATCAAATAAAATGAGTGGGTGAAGATTACCATCTCCAGCATGAAAGACATTAGCAATACGATAACCGTACTTTTGACTTAATGCTTCTATTTCTCCTAACACATAGGGTAACTGAGTACGGGGAATAACTCCATCTTGGACGTAATAATCTGGGCTTAAATGCCCTGCTGCTGCAAATGCTGCTTTCCGTCCTTTCCACAATTTGAGGCGTTGTTCTGGATCGCTGGCAATTGTAATGTTTCGCGCACCATTCTTTTTACAAATCTCTGCAATTCGCTGTTTATTTGCTGCAACTTCTACAGCTAAACCATCAATTTCAACTATCAAAATAGCAGCAGCATCGCGGGGATAACAATTTGTAGCGACAACATCTTCAACAGCGTTAATACTAAGATTATCCATAATTTCCATACCACCTGGAATGATCCCCGCACTGATAATATCGGAAACGCTAGCTCCAGCTGCTTCTATATTTGTGAAATCTGCTAGAAGTACGCAAATCGATTCTGCACTTTTAAGAATTCGCAAAGTAATTTCTGTGGCAATTCCGAGAGTTCCTTCAGAACCAACGAAAATTCCTGTCAAATCGTAACCGGGCATTTCCGGTATTTGTCCTCCCAAATCTACAATTGAACCATCAGGAGTGACAACTTTTAACCCTAAAACGTGGTTGGTGGTGACGCCGTATTTCAAACAATGCACTCCACCTGAATTTTCTGCAACATTCCCACCTATGGAACAAATAATTTGACTTGAGGGATCGGGAGCGTAGTAAAAACCAGCACCACTGACTGCTTGCGTCACCCAATTATTAATGACTCCTGGTTGTACGACAACTCGTTGATTCTGTAGATCGATATTGAGGATTTGTCGCATCAATGAGGTAACAATTAACACGCAATCTTCAACAGGTAGTGCGCCACCAGATAAGCCAGTACCAGAACCTCTAGCGATGAAGGGGATGGAATTGCGATCGCATATCTTCACAATTTCTGCCACTTGTTCTGTGGTTCTGGGCAGCACTACAATAGCAGGACGTTGACGATAGCTAGTGAGTCCATCACATTCATAAGTAATCAATTCTTCACGACGTTGCACCACGCCATTTTTGCCAAGTACTGCTTCAAACTGCTTGATGATGGGTTTCCAGTTGCGTTGTTGTTTGTCTTGGATGAGCATATGGGTTTTAAAGTCTTTACATATATTATTAATTACACCAGTTTTCACCTACGATAGACTTCTCTATCTGTAAGAGCGCAAAGCATTGCACCCCTATGGTTGGTTTTGACTTTGATGACTAGATAATTAATATTATGACTTATACCCCACCAAAACTTCTTACTTTCGAGGAATTCGTCGCTGAATACGGCAATAATCCCCGCTATTTGGTAGAGGAAATGCAGGTAGTGTCAATATTAATGCCAGTCAGAGCGTTTCCTTTGATGGTGGCAATGACTTTGGATCTGTTAGTGGTGTTTTCAATGATGTCAACGAGACTGGCATAGGACGAGGTGGAGACATTTGTATCGTTGCAGGATCGCTTTCTTTAACTAACGGTGCCGAACTAACTTCTAGTACCTACGGGACAAGAGACGCAGGCGATGTGATTATTGATGTTCTCGATACCGTCTCTTTTAAAGGTTTGAGAATTATTAATGACAGAACAATATCTAGTGGTATTTTTACCAACGTACAACAAGATGCCTAGGGCAATGGTGGGAAGGAAGATTCAGATCGCAGCAGGTTCTTTGATTGTCGCTGATAATGCAGAGTTAGATGTTGGAACTTTTGGACAGGGAAACGGAGGTAGCGTAATCGTTAATGTCCGGGATGGCATCTCTTTTGATAACGGCAATATTTTCAGTAATGTAGATGAGGGAGCCACTGGGCAAGGTGGAAATATCCAAATTTCTGCTCGGTCAATTTCATTTACCAATAGTGCTGAAATACAAGTCAGTACCGGAGGACTGGGAAACGCTGGTAATGTAATCATTACTGCTGATGATGCCGTTTTTTTTGATGGAGTGAGTCTATCAGTCTTTGAAAGTGGTATTTTTCCTAGTGGTATTTTTAGCGAGGTGGAAGAAACGGGTCAAGGAAAGGGTGGGGACATCCATATTATTGCTGGTTCTCTCTCTCTCATGGCGCTCAAATAGCAGCTAGTACACTTGGAATTGGAAATGCTGGTAACGTTATTATTGATACTCGTAACATAGTATCTTTGGATGGAGTGAGTCCTGATGGAGGATCGAACAGCACTATTTTCAGTGCTATATCACAGACAGGCAAGGGGCAAGGAGGAGATATCCGCATTGCTACTAAGTCATTTTCTGTAACTAATGGTGCTCGACTGAATGTCAGTACGTCAGGACAGAGTGATGCAGGCAATTTGACTATTAATGCTCGAGATTCCGTCCTCTTAGATGGTGTGGGAAGTAATGGATTTTCTAGTGGCTTGTTTGCTAGTACTATTAATGAAGGACAAGGAGGAAAGGAGGAGCGATCGCAGTAGATACGGATTTACTGCGTGTTGCTAATGGATCTGTTATTAACGCCCGCACCTTTGGTTCTGGGAATGCGAAGAATGTGAGTATTAATGCTAATACTTTTGAAGCAGTCAATGGTGGACAGATTAGTACTGCTACCTTCAGTAGCGGACAAGCAGGTAACATTACCTTAAATGCGAGCGATCGAATACTCATTACTGGTACTGACTCTACCTACACCAACCGCCTCGCACAATTTGGTGAGGAAATTGTTGGAAATCAAGGGGCTGCTAGCGGGTTGTTTGCTAACTCAGCTCCTGGTTCTACGGGTAACGGTGGCAACATTTTTCTTCAACCAAGAGCGATCGCCCTTGGGGAGCAGAAGGCAAAAGAATGGGAGTCTCAAAAGATACATCGAGATGACAGCGTTGCGAAAGGACCACTCACTGATAAGCGACTTGATGCTAGGATTGACGCTGCTAGAAAGGTAGCAAAACAATTCAAGTGTGAGTTAATCAACGAAGCCAACAATCAAGCTTGTGAACTCCAAAAGCAGAAGCCAGAAGATATTAAAATTGCCCGTGATATTGCTGAACAGCATCGTCAACAGGCGCAAACTCTGCAACAACATACTTTGGAAAATTTGAGTGGTGTTGAAGAGCAAGCTCTTTCTCAACTTACAGAAGCACAAGTCAAGCTAACTGAGACGGCTGACCAAAGTCTGCAATCTACGTTACAGTTTTTGCACCAACAGGAAACTGTACAATTACAAGTATTAGAAGGTTATGGTCAACGCCAAATATTGGCAATTGAACGGGATGCTCAAAGGGCGATCGCCGAGCTACAAAATGGAGTTAGTGAAATTGCCACATAAGAATATAGCCTAATGGCAAGAGATGCGATCGCCCAATCTTTCAAATCCCGTGGTCTTCGCTCATTTGCAGGTGGCGACTTTAAATTAAAAAATGACCAACAGAAAAATTGTCACCTCTACGACTAGCAAGTTCCTTTGCTATTTCTTCTTCATCTAATAAAGGTTTACCAGAAGCAACTATCTTTTCACGTATTTGTCGCAAACGTTTCCCCAGTGGGATTTTATCTGCGGAGTGTTTCAAATGAATAAATTCTATAAATTCTAAAACTTGTTGTTGTTTATCTAGTGGAAGTTCTCGCCACTTTTCTAGTAACTCTTGTTCTGCTACACTCATAACGGTTTCACCTGTTTTACTATAATTTAAAATAGTTGTTGTAGAAGCAAAAAAAGCGGATTTAAAGTTGGGACTCGGACAGTGTATTGCTGAGATGGTAGCGACGCAACGTTTTAATGAAGCTTGTGGTCAACCAATTTTTGTTGTTTACGGCTGCGTCACCAGTGGCACACAATGGCGATTTCTCAAGCTAGAGTCACAAGTTGTCACAATAGATTTGAATGATTATCCTCTACCTCCAATCGAGCAAATTTTGGGTTTTTTGGTTTGGATGGTAAAAGAAGGTTGATGCCGCTCGCAGAACTCACTCTACCAAAAAGAATGAATGGGACTTATGGCAATGGAATATTACGCAACTTCACTACAGCACATACTAGCAGAACTCGAACGAATTGACCTGCTCATACAAGTCCAAATTAAGCGATCGCGCCAAATCCAGTCAAGCAACGAAGCATTTCAAGGACTCTATATATCCGAAGAAGAACTAGAGCAATTACTAGCAAAACCCATTGGTGTACCACGCTGGGCAAATGCTACCACTCCTTTGTCCGCAGATGAAGTTCAAAATATCTTTGCACAATTAACTGTTGATATACAAGAGCGAAAAACACAAAGCCTCCAACATGGTATTACTCTACGTTTAGACAAACTAGCCCACGATTTTGCTCTGAGTGCCATTGATATAGATATACTACTCATCTGTCTTGCCCCAGAACTGGATCTACGCTATGAAAGCCTTTACTCTTACCTTCACGGTGATGTCACCAAAAAGCGCCCCAGCGTAGATTTAGTTTTAAACTTACTGTGTCCAACTCTAGAAGCCAAACTTGCCGCACGCCAACGCTTCACCCCAAGTTCCCCTCTCCTAAAATATCACTTACTAAATTTATTAGATGACCCCTCTGGGCAACAACCACCACTACTAAGTAAGTATCTCAAAATAGATGAGCGAATAGCAAATTACCTACTTAACATTGACGAAATTGACACTCGTCTCCAAATTTATACTAATTATTTTGTTCCTCAAATCGCGCTAAACGATTTATTCATGCCAGTTGAGATGAAACAACGCCTAAAGCTGCTCACTCAGAAAAAAGAGGCGCTGACAAGGGGGTTTATTTTCTATTTTCAAGGTACTTACGGTGTCGGTAAGCAGACAACTGCTGAGGCGGTGTGTCATGAATTTAACATGGGGCTGTTGGTAGTTGATGGCGATCGCATACTATCTGGTTTAGAAAATCGCCCACCAAATTCAGAACCCACTGCACTTGAGACAACCATCTGCTTGCTTTGTCGTGAGGCTCGTTTGCAGAAGGCAGCTATCTACTGGAAAGGCTTTGATAATTTACTAGAAGATGATAGAAAGGTGTGGCTAGAATCATTTATGCGGCAGATGGAAGATGTTAATCTACTAATTTTTTTAGTAGGAAATGTCACCTGGGAACCAGCAGATGTACTGCAAAATATTCCCTTCTTACGGGTTGAGTTTCCCCATCCCATAACCGCCGAACGCTTGCAAATGTGGAAGAAATGCCTCAAAGACGACAAATCCTGGGGTTCACAGACAGAACTGAAGGAACTAGCCAGTAAATTCCGCTTCAGTGGTGGTCAAATCGAGGATGCTGCAAAGACTGCTCGCAACCTAGCTCAATGGCGCGATCCCAAAGATAAGCAGTTGACAATGGGAGACATTTATGCTGCTTGCCGCTTACACTCCAATCCCAAACTGAGCAAGCTCGCCACCAAAATCAACCCTCACTACAAATGGAATGATATCATTTTACCTACCGACCTGCTCAAACAACTACGGGAAATTTGTAACTCAGTCAAATACCGCTCACTCATCTACGACGAATGGGGCTTCGATCGCAAGCTAGCGATGGGCAAAGGGCTTAACGTTTTCTTCGCAGGTCTCCCAGGCACTGGCAAAACCATGTCTGCTGATATTCTGGCAGGAGAACTAGGTTTGGAACTCTACAAAATTGACCTCTCTACCGTAGTCAGTAAATATATTGGGGACACTGAGAAAAATCTATCTCGTATTTTCACTGAAGCTAAAACCAGCAACGCCATCCTGTTTTTCGATGAAGCTGATGCCTTGTTTGGGAAACGCAGTGAAGTCCGTGATTCCCACGACCGTTATGCCAACATTGAAACTAGCTATCTGTTACAGCAAATGGAAGAATATGACGGTGTTGTAATTTTAGCGACAAACTTACGCAAGAACATGGATGACGCCTTTATCCGGCGGATGCATTTCAGTCTCGAATTTCCCTTCCCTAGCAAAAAAGAACGCCAACGAATCTGGGAGCAAATATTACCAGATGCTACCCCCAAAAGCCCAGACATAGATCTAAATTTCATGGCAAGTCGTTTTGAAATCGCTGGAGGCAACATTCGCAATATTGCCCTAGCTGCTGCCTTCCTCGCTGCAGATGATGGTGGAGCGATTGCCATGAATCACCTTGTCAGCGCCACCCGACGAGAGTACCAAAAAATGGGTAAGATAGTTTCCGAAGGAGAGTTCACCTAGTACGATTGGTTATAATTTGTCAGCGACTCCACCTCTAAAATTAACCAAAGTGTTAAGAATTTTAACGTAGGGTGTGTTGTCGCGCAGCGCAACGCACCGTCCACATTCAAGGTGCGTTACGGCTTCGCCTAACACACCCTACGGTCAATTAACATTTCTTTATATACATTGAATTTTTCTCGTCTACTTATACAGTATTCAAAGTGGTCGGTATCTTCTCGGAAGACTCTTTGAGTGCGATTGCCCGATCTTGTAGTGCCATCGCCGCAATCGTTGCGACAGCGTAACGCACCATCTAACTCCCCTCTGAATGACTTAATCAGGTTGGATTTGCACGGAACACCACCCTAGAACTTAACGCTTGTGGACAGTTAGCAGCCGACTGCGCTGGTAGAAGCAAGAATTGTTGAAGGATGTCTGATGATGTCTGGTTAATAAAGAGCAGTAGGTAGAAATTATAGAGCGTTAGGTTCTGATGAACCAGAGGGAGTTCTATGGTTCTGGATCGGTCCGCACAGCAAATACGATGAAATCTTAGGGCAAATCTAGTGCGATCGCCTGATGAAGCAATAATCTCTCTCCGAGTATCGCGATCGGATAGATTACCCACTGAGAGCAAATGCTTAGGCACTCCGCCCATTCCTTCCAAAACAGATGTCTTGCGGTTACTTTGGAGGCTGTAGCCAAGCTGATGTAGTAAGCTTACTACAACTACGCAGGGGTAATGGTATCAAAAAAAGAGGCGCTGACAAATGGGTTTATTTTCTATTTCCAAGGTTCTTACGGTGTCGGCAAGCAAACAACTGCTGAAGCGCTGTGTCATGAATTTAACATGGGACTGTTGGTAGTTGATGGCGATCGCATAGCATCTTTTTTTGAAAATCGCCCACTAAATTCAGAACCTAGTGCATTTGAGACAACCATCAGCTTGCTTTGTCGTGAGGCAAGTTTGCAGAAAGCAGCTCTCTACTGGAAAGGGTTTGATAACTTACTAGAAACCGCAGAAGTTTTGTCCCAGCATATTCAATTGGAAGCAGAAATCTCGGATATCTTAGCTGAAATACGCTCACATTCGAGTCTTTAGCGCTCTCGCCGCGCATCTAAGTGCTATCCGCGTTCACGTGTAAGTAGCATTTACCACCATTACTGACGATTTTCGACGAATGTGGAACACTAGAAGATAAATGACAAGCGATCGCCCAAATCGAAGGATAATGATGGTTAGGTCAACTCTCATAACAGCGACCTGAAATCATTACGAGTTATTTGACAATCGCGCAGTATTTGTGTAAGTAAACCACGACCAATTGTTTCACCAGAATGCATGGGAACCACGGTTCGACGCCCATCGCTATGTATAAGAATATGGTGACTTCCACGTATCCTTGCCACTTCAAAACCCACCTTGCCAAGAGCCGCTATCACTTGGCGTCCCGTCACACTTGGGAATTGGCTCATACTTCAACCGAGACTCGTTGGATACCCACAAAGTCCATTAAATCCTGCTGTTCCTCCTCAAATTCCAGACAAAGTTCGATCGCTTCTCGGATACGCTCCATCAACTCATCTAAAGATTTGGCTTGTGTATGACATCCAGGAAGACTGGGGACGGAAGCGACAAGGTAGCCATCAGCATCCCGCTCAACAATCACATTAAATTCTCTCCTCATTATTAACTTCCCTTACTTTTTATATTTCATTTATAATGCATTATTCGTAGTGATATCGACAAGCAAGAAAATCAAACTGAGTGTTTCCCACCCGATACACAAGTCGATGTTCGCGATCCACATCCTAAGTTCTCGAACTAAATGCAATCGCACGAATTGGAGGATAATTCGTAACGTGCAAAATATCAAGCAGTAATCGTATCATTGCTTCGGAGCGTTGCGATCGATACCAACTTGGCATTATCTCGACGGTAGACTTCAACTTGTCTTGTAACGTTAGAGTGTTTGGGAGATCAACCAGGTCCTAAATTCTTGGATGGTAGAACAACAGATGGAACTGTTGGACTAGCACCTGAGACAGGTAGAGTGTTTACTGGCACTAAATGGAGATTTAGAGCAATTGGCGTTAATGGTGGTATAACGTTGGAGTCTTTGGGAGATCGACCTGGTTCTAAATTCTTGGATGGTAGAGTAAGAGATGGATCTGTTGGACTAGCGCCTAATACAGATCCACCGTTTACTGGCACTCAATGGCAAATTGTCAATATATAGTCCAATCAACTGAAACCAAACTGATGCTAGTTACATTAGTTTGAAACGGGAACCAGAAGTTCTCTCACTTGCTCGGTTCTCTCGTATAAAGCGAAGGGTGGTACTCACACCCATCGTTTTGAAGAAGTACCTAAGTGCTAACTACACTTAATCACTTATCTGTTTTCTGTTTATGCATGATACGATACCTAGCGGCAAGAACGCTAGGTATTGTTATTTCATGCTGGCTATTCTTTGTTATTTAATGGATTATAGCAATTCCCACTCTCGTGAGGTACACCGAAGAAATAATTAACCGCAGATGAACGCAGACGGACGCGGATAAATCTGTACCTCAGCAGACTAGAAAACGCTATAGTATGCTCGGTTGGCATAGTCAATCAAACAAAGATCGATTCATAAATACGGTTCCGAACTCTCAAAATTCCTTGTTGCTTGACTACTAGCCCGGATAAAAGCAATTCTCTTTCCTCTGAACTATCAACTGCAATAATCTCTCCTTG
>NZ_BAACAP010000087.1:0-16315 GCF_045865695.1 Scytonema hankhaensis NUACC26 | reverse complement strand
GAGACGCACTCGCGTTCGGGGTTCGCCAGTCGCTGTGAGTTCGGGAAACCCTCCTGCAGCGCTGGCTCACCGTGCGGGGGTCAAGAGCGTTGAGGCCACTGCGGAGCGTCCTCGTCCGTTCTTTATTAGTGACGGGCTAGAAGCCCGTACCACAAGAGAAAGGTGGTTATTTTTTTATTTGGAAATCTCTAGTTGTTAGGAACTTCCAAACTTCCAACTTCCAAATAAAAAGATCTCCCAAAATTTCTTGTGGTGTGGGGCGTCCTCGCCCGCCACCAGGATAGGACGGGCGAGGACGCTTTGCAATCATTTGGACAATTGGTATTGTTTCTTGGAAGTTCCTAAGTTGTTAATGGTGCAATTAGCAATTGTCAATTAGCCATTAGCACCTTTCTGATATATACGTACTAGAACGTTTACCAAAAATGGTGTAACGGTTGTCGCGCACTTGTTCGTAAATGCGATCGCCTACCCATTTGACTCCTGGCAATGCACGATAAGCATCCACAAAGATACTACCATTAGGTAGAATTTTTCCAATTTCTTCAGCTGCAGCGCTGCCTTGCCAGCGTCTTTCTGGATTGTTTGCATCTAGAAGAATCACACCTAATTCACAATTGCTTGGAGTAATACCCCATTGTGAAATCCTTTGCTCATCCTGCATGGGAATATAGCGAAACAATTGTCCCGCGTCTAGGTTTTCCAGCATCTGCACGAACGTAACACAGAGATTGCAATTGCCATCGTAAACTACAAAATAACTCATCTGAAATTACCTGGGTATTTTAACGCTTAGTGTGTTAATATTTTTAACATTAAGTATTTCGCTTTTCCATACAGCATTCTTAGCTGTATGGAAGGGCAAATATAGCGTAACGCAATTAGGGCTTACGTATAGTCCCCCTTTTTAAGGGGGGTTGGGGATCTCGGCATCGCGTGAAATTCCCAAGTACCGTTGAGGTTGCGTAAGTCCTAACAATACAAGCAATCGTTTCTGGGGAAAAAACGATGCCACAGGAGAAAATCATATGTGTCAATTTTGCTCGAGAAGACGCATATGCACAAATTCTACCGCGATCTCCTCTTGCCTCGAGCTACAGTGCCAATTGGGAATGTATTCGTCTAGATCATCACTTGCAGCCAGCTCATGAGACTCCAGAACACAGTCCCCAACAGTACGCGCTCGGCATTAGCTTGGAAAAACAGACATTTAACGCCAAACGGGTGTTGAATGGTGACACTCGATACGAACGTGTTAATTATGGCGATGTCGCAGTGATTCCAGCAAACACCTATCATAAATTCACTTGGGACTCAGAAGTCGAATTTTTGGTTCTCAGCTTGGAAGAGGTGATGTTTACCCGCGCTCTCTATGATTCGGTAGATTTGCATCAGCTAGAAATACTACCCCATTTTGCTACCCCAGATCCGTTAGTTCATCATATAGGGTTGGCACTGAAGTCAGAACTAGAATCCCAGGGTAAAGGTAGCCGTATTTATATAGAATCTTTGGCAACAACTCTGTGCATTCACATTCTCAAGCAGTATGCTGTCTCTTCTACAAAGCTTGCTACACAAACAGAAGGTCTCTCAAATATTAAATTACGACAAGCTATTGAATATATAAATCAAAATTTAGAAAAAGATTTAACTTTGACTGAAATTGCTGCAATTGCAGGCATGAGTATTTATCATTTCTCAAGGTTGTTTAAACAATCGACAGGATTTTCTCCCCACCAATATGTTTTGAATTCTAGAATAGAAAAATCCAAAAGATTGTTAGTAAAAACAGAAGAAGCAATAGATCAGATATGCCAACAAGTAGGCTTTCAAAGTCAAAGCCACTTTACAAATGTATTTCGTAAATTAATTGGCACGACACCAAAGGCATATAGAAAACAAGTGAAAATTTAAAAACCAGTTCTTTTGTCCAAAGTCCAAGCAAGTAGATACACCTTGTTCTTTGACTTATATCCCTACAGTTTAGAATGCAACTCTCAGGAAGCTGTTTTTCCTTCACAACTCAGTAAACTCAAATACGTCATGAGTACCTCCACGCAAGACAGATTCGGTGTGTTTGCCTTGCAAGCGTTTGCCAACGATCTGTTCTATTGCGCCCCAAATAGCGCCTAAAGTGTAGGTACATTGACGGGTCGAACCTTGGGGTTCGTTGGCTGAGCATAAAGTTTCTGCCGTGTAAACTTTGATAGTGTTGCCTTCAGACAGAATTTTATCGATGACGCAAAGGCGCGTACCATCATGACCTAAAGCGAGTTTAAGCTTGTGGGCAATATCTTCTAATGAAATATTTGTCCCTGTCAAACCCAATTCATGTGCTAACTTTTTACCGCGATTGCGACCTGCTGCAGTTAATGCGATCGCTGTTGTTTTTTCCCCTAAAGTTTCTTCCATCCCCTCAATTGCTGCCTTAAAACAGATAATACTGCTAAAATCTCCTAATGTCGGACGTAACATCAATTATGCTCCTACAAATGCACTTTTTTAAGCGAGCGTTCTACACTTTTTCTTATTAGAACTATATAGTTCTACTGTTTTATTGTAAGAGGACAATTATAAAAAAAATCTTAAAATAATCTTTTGAGTTGGAAACAAAAATCTTTCACACATCCATGCCCCATGCCCATTGCCCCATTTTCAAGCTAGAGTTGGAGTGACTCATATTGGTAATCTAATTTGAAACCGAGTATCTCCGGGCTGAGAAAACAACCGAATATCGCCCTGATGCTGTCCTACGACGATGCGATAGACAAGATGTAAACCTAAACCAGTTCCCTGTCCCACACCTTTAGTTGTAAAAAATGGTTCAAAAATGTGAGATTGAATCTCCTGAGAAATACCCGCTCCATTGTCTGCAATCTCTACAAACAAAAAGTCATTTTCACAACTTGTACGAATCCAAATTTTAGGGACAGGGGATCGGGGATTGGGGATTGGGGGCTGGGATGATTTGTCTCCAGTCCCCAGTTCCCTATCCCCAGTCTTCAGTACTAAAGCATCAATTGCATTATCTATCAAATTAGTCCAAACTTGATTGAGTTCATTCCCATAAGCAAAGATGCGTGGTATATCGCAGTCAAACTCCCGAATAACTTCTACATTAGTCTGCTCGATCTTATGATTTAAAATTGTTAAAGTGCTTTCAATTCCTTCATGTACATCTATTTCCTGAAGGGGTGCTTTATCCATGTAAGAATAATCTTTAACTGCTTCAACGAGAGTAGAAATTCGTGCAGTACAGTGCTCTATCTCATCTAACAAACCAGTCTCTTGCAACGTAACATTTATCCAAGCCAGAATACTACCAAGTAACCCTTCACCAACATTTTTTCTAATATTTTCTAACCAATCAATATCTAGACCTGATGTTACAAAAGTGGGAGCAAGTTTCCACGCATTTGTTACAGCATATGTTTCTAACCATTGCATGAGTTCTTCCTCTAAATCGCTCTGTGCGATCGGATCTAGTTTTGTTGCATTTCTTGCACGAGTTACAGCATCTTTCTGCAACTCTGCCACAAAAACTTTTTGCTCCCAAGTCATTTGTTGCTGGTTGAGCTTAATTGTCAGTGGTTGCAACACCTGTCTTGTTTGACGCAGTTGACCCGCAGCCCTACGACACGCAGAAGCAGGGTTATTCAACTCGTGTGCTAAACCAGCTGCTAAAGTACCTAGTGATACTAACCTATCACGATGTTGTGATATTGTCTGTACTTCCTGCAAACGTTCTGCCATTGTCCTTAAAATTGAAGTCATGACGCAAGTGCAGCTAGAAAGCATTTCCCAAAATATTTTGTTAGGTAATTCAAAAATATGACAGCGAGTGACAGCGCGACCGCTTGCCCAAAAGTATTCCTGACCCATTAAAACAGGTAATTCTCCAAACAGAGTTTTGGCATCATAAATGGCTAACAAAATGTCTTGATTGCCAACTTTCTGCGTAATTCTTATTTGACCTTCAAGCAATATAAAAACATGGTCAGCAGGGTCACCCTCAGAGCGATGAATCTCACCAGGTTGCCGCCATACTTCCACCCCTTCATCAAGCAACCATTGTAACTGTTGATTTGATAGTTTGGAAAAGAGAGGAACTTCACGTAAAGCGTTGATATCTAACATGACTGGTTATTTATCATTTGTCACTGGTCACTGGTCACTGGTCACTGGTCACTGATTATTGGTAAACGAATTTGAAAGCAGGTATGACCTTGTTGAGATTTAAAGCTAATCTTACCGTGATGTCTATTAACAATAATACGATAGGCAATTTCTAAACCTAATCCAGTCCCTTTCCCTACTCCTTTAGTTGTAAAAAATGGTTCAAAAATTCGGGATTGAATTGCTGGGGGAATACCTGCTCCTGTATCAATGATTTCTATCACAAGGCAAGTACTATCTTTATAAGTGCGAATTGTCAAATCTCCTTTGCCATTCATTGCATCTATGGCATTGTCAATCAAATTTGTCCACACTTGATTCAGTTCACCTGCATAAACACAAATTTTTGGTAAAGTGCGATCGTAATCGCGGTTAACAATGACTCCGTGTTTAATCCGATGATGCAGGATAAGTAAAGTATTTTCAATTCCTTCGTGTAAATCTATTTCCTGTAAAGGTGCTCGATCCATATAGGAATAGCCCTTAATTGCTTTTACTAAATCGGAAATACGAGTTGTGCTTTGTTCTATTTCATCGATCAGCCCATAAGATGCCAATGACGCTTCTAGCCATTTTAGAACACTGCCAAGACACTCACGAGGTATATTGTCGGCAAGAAAATCAAGCTTTTCAACATCTAAAAAGCCATTAACTAATGTAGGAGCTAGTTTCCAAGCATTGCCGATATCATGGTCTTCCAACCAGTCTGTAATTTCGTCTTCTTTATCGCTTTGAGTTAGGGGATCGAGTTTAGCCGCACGAGTAGCGTTATCTGTGGCTTGACGTTGAATATCGGTAATTATTTTAATTTGCTCTTTGGAAAGTAAATTAAGTTTTAGAGATATAGTTTGTAAGTCTTGAAAATTCTCGCGCAATTGGCAAGCCGCCCGTCTCGCTGCAGCCCCCGGATTATTCAATTCATGAGCAAGACCTGCAGACATTTTACCCAATGCTGCCATCTTCTCTTGTTGCCTGAGCTGTGCTTCTACATCTTGAGTACGTCCTGCCATAGCTGTTAGTATTGTGTCAGCCAAAGGCGAACATTCGGCAAGGATATGCCTGAACATATCGACTTCAATTCGCAAAACTCGACTGGGTGCGATCGCACGGGCGGTGGCTATAGAAGTTGCATTAGTCAGCATGGAAATTTCACCCATGAATTCTCCAGCGCGGTGAACAGCAAGCACTCTCGTCTCGTTACCAACTTGCTTTGCAATTTCGATTTCACCTTCAAGGACGACATGAAAGCAATAGTTGGAATCCCCTTCATGAAAAAGGACATCACCTAGATTAAGTTCTATTTCTGTACCGTGCTGCTTCATTTCCTCCAAAGCTTCATCTGGTAACTTAGGAAAAAGCGTCATTTGATTTGGATCGTGCAGCATGGCAACTCCTTTATCAGAATATTTTTAATTACCAAAGTCGCTGAATTGGATAGGCATCAAAGGCTGAATCAGCACTTCAATTCAGGTACTTGTTCGACAATAGCTTGTGCAATTAAAAGTCTATCAAAAGGATCGCGATGGTGAAAAGGAAGAGTAGTAACAACAGCAAGATGGTCGATTGAGATGTTTAGCAAAGAGAAGTCGTTTAAATTGAGTTGCTGCTCTATAAATTCCTGAAATGGTTTGTTAAAACTAAGCTTACCAGTGCTTTGCTTTATCGCTATTTCCCAAAGACTAGCTGTACTAAGTAGCTTCTCATTATCTTCATCCTCCATCAGTAACCTTATTTGATTGCTAATTTTGAGTTTCCAGTGAAGAACCAAATAAAGGTGTGAGTATCAAGTAGTAGCTTCATCTAAACCTCCGCGATATACCTCACCCTAACGACGGGTGGAGTAGTTTACTACATATATTCCTTAAAGTCCTCTAATGGTTCGTCAAAATCCTCTGATACTGTAATCAAGTCTTTAGCGCTTCCAAATAGGGGACGACGCTTGACAGATGATACTAGAGTGAGTTTGACAATCGGCTGATTGTCTTCTGTGATGACAATTTCTTCTCCACTCTTTACAGCTTCAATTAATTCCGCTAAATTTTGAGATGCTTCGACGAGAGTTATTTCCTGCATGGTTGTTACCTCTTAGCTTATAAATCAATTTTGACACTGGAATTATCGCCCCGTAGTCAATCAATCTTCCATAAATCTTTCAACTGTAGGCTTTATAGGAGCATTGCCAAAACTAAATGCAACATCATAACCGATTCGCATAGTAAATAATCTGGCGTTTGGATTCTTGTGCTTTAAACTTAATGCTGATTCTACACCAGTTTGATCGATTCCATATTCGCCAGTTTCTGCATCAATGACAATCATCTTGCCAATATTATCCCTATGCTCGACCTTTTGACGAATAAAGCGCTCGTAAAACTGTTTGGCTCTTTGGGCAACTTCCTCGACAGTCCAAAAAATAGCCTGCATAATTTCACCTGCTTTTACCTACTATTTTTCATACTCTCATTATAGATACGTGCTTTGCAAGTAGGGAATAGAAGCGCGATCTCAACGAAAAGCGCCAAGGGCGGTGGAAGGCAAATTGGGTTTAGTTCGCTTTATCCCAACTTAAAGAGGAACGTAGTGTTTATTGTTGCGGTGGTGGACTTCCGCCATTGCGGTCGCGCAAGTAATTTAGTATTTGATTGATTGAATTTCTGAATTCTTGTCGGTCGAGCGCGGCTTGCTGACGGTCTTGGGCTGCCTCCTCTGCTAATCTATTGATATTGCGGGTAGTTTCTTCAGTAAGATTTTTGACAGTTTCTTTTAGTTCCTGGATGTTGGCTACTAGTACATCAATGTTACCGTCATGTTGTGCAATTGTTTCATCATGCTGGGCGATTGTTTCGTCATGTTGTGCAATTGTTTCATCATGCTGGGCGATTGTTTCGTCATGTTGTGCAACTTTTTCGCCAACGTTAACAAATAAGGTTTCTAACCTGCTTAAGCGTTCTTCTATAGTTGGTTGATTTGTGGTCATTTCTCCTTACTTTCCAATTCTTTGATTTTTTCTAATGCTTTATCTAACTGATTACTGTGTACCAACTCTCCTTTAAGAATTTTGTGTACTATTTCGTCAATGGCACTAGCGTTACCACCTTTTTTAAGCCAAGCTACTGTCTACAACTGAGCGAAAACGTCAGAAAACATTTAATTTATGTTTAAGTGAAGTCATGACAATAATTATTTATCTTTATCACTCATCTTATAGAAACTCAGTTAGAGAGTTGAGACGAATGGGCAGAGTATTTTGCTTTCATCCACTAATGTCTGTCATGTGATCCTGAGCTTCTGTTCGTCTAGAATGTATCAAAGAAAGATATGAGTGTCTATTAACAGCCTCATTACATATAGTCCTGAAAATCCTCTAACGGTTCATCAAAATCCTCTGAAACTGTGATTAACCCTTTAGCACTACCAGCCTTAGCTGGCCAACGTTTTTTAACTGGTGCTACAAGCGTGAGTTGGACAACGGGCTTATTGTCTTCTGTGATGACAATTTCTTCTCCACTCTTCACAGCTTCAATTAATTCCGGCAAGTTTTTAGATGCCTCAGTGAGAGTTATTTCCTGCATGGCTGTTACCTCTTACTCATAAATTAATTTTGACATTAGTTTTTCTAAAATGCCAAACAACTCCATTTCTAAAAGGTTTTTGTGAACCAGAGTCTTATCTTATCTGTCCAACGACCAAAACGAAAGATTGGGAATACTATTGAGAGCACTCTCGACTCAAAACAAGTTTTCCATTGGGAAGTTGATATACCCCTTGTGGTTCGATAATCGGGTCGCCTTTCTGCCACTGACGAATCACTGAATTGTCAGATGGGCGAGTACTGCTCGGTACACTACGCACGCTACCAGTAGAATAAAGCGATACTGATGCATCTCCAGGACGGTTAGGCAAGCCACCAGAACCCGTAATGACAAAAGTACCTTTTTGTTGATTGCTACGCGCAATGCAGCTACTTGCAATCAGGGCGTTGGTATCAATTGAATTGTCTGGTAACTCCGTCAGGCTGTTTTGGATAAAGCTCGTGTCAGGTAAGCTAATAATTCCAGATAGCGCTCCACTAGCATTAATGTCCACGCGATTATTATTATCTAAAGTTTCAGGGTCTGTACCTTTTGGAGCAGGTTTGTAACCCGAACCGAAGAAAGCTGGAGTATTAAAGATAACGTCGCCACCTTTACTATCACGAGCAAAGGCAAGGATGTCACTGTCATCAAAGGTGATGATCGAGTCAGCAGTTAAGGTAATATTTCCACCACCGCTTGCGCCACTAGAAACATTTGTTCTAATATCGCTGTTGCCACGAAGCCGAATATTTTTAGCAGCGATCTCAATATTGGACTTTGGACAAAAAAGTGTGTTCGCGGAGGTTTTACGCGAACACTAGCATCATGAGTTTTATTTATATTTTTCAGCTTCTTCTATCAAATCGGCTGAAAGAAAGAAGTAAAGTATCTATTGCTCGTTGTAGTCCCTCTATTTTGGCTCTGGTTGCAACTTGCTCAACTGCTATCAGGTAAGCGTTGCTACCAGCTTTTCCTAAATGTTTATATTTAGTATACTTTCCTTTGATTTTCGTAGGAAAGATCGCCCGATTTGCTTGTAGTTTATAGTACCAGTATTCCCCCCTTTTCCCTTTGGCTAAGTAGCGCACTATCCAACACCCAGGTGGTGCAACCAAGCCAGTGGCTTGAAGCACTTTAATTTCTGACTCTAAGCGCTCTATTGTACGAAGTAATTGGTGAGTACGTGTGGCTAAATCATCTTGTCTATTGACTTTGGTATCTTTCAACATAACAAAAGCATCCGAGTGTTCGCGAACTTTATCCGCGACTATAATCTCAAAAAGAGATTTATCATTGGTCTGTTGTTATGAGTCAATAGTAGACCATTAAATCACAGATTCATTTCTCAAGTGTATATTGTTAGAAAAATAGCCATCAGTATCTCAATACGTAGTAATATGAAAATTCTCATGTATTGGAATACTGATAGGCTATGTTAAAAATAAATCATAATCAATTAATAGCGCAATTTCAATCGTTTAGACAACAACTACGGGATTGCTTTGAGTCCTATAGTGATAGTATTATAGATTTACTTGATGCTTTAGCTGGTAATTCAATTGGTTCTAGTTCAGTTGCAGAGTTATCTTTAAGCCCTTTGTTCCAAAGAACCTATAACTCCATTTATAAAGCGATCGCGCTTTTCATTTCATACCAAGAATACAG
This sequence comes from Scytonema hankhaensis NUACC26, assembly GCF_045865695.1. Lineage (NCBI taxonomy): Bacteria > Bacillati > Cyanobacteriota > Cyanophyceae > Nostocales > Scytonemataceae > Scytonema > Scytonema hankhaensis. Next base: position 6,899 of record NZ_BAACAP010000087.1, on the reverse strand, counting down.
AACAAGAACCATCACAACAGCTTCAAAAGCCGATTCAACAACTTCTTCGGACGGTAGCTCAGTTGATTCCGAAACCCCTTGTTCGCCGTTTTTACTTGTTCGCAATTGATACCACACCTTCCCCTCGTCCCTACGCAAACACGCTGCCAGAGCGCGGGTATATTTACCAACCAAATACAGTTAAAGGTAATAAACCGATTAACATTGGTCACTCATATTCTATTGTCTCAGTCCTACCGGAGAAAGATGCTTCACATCAAGCTGCTTGGTCGATTCCATTATCAGCAGAGCGAGTCACACCTGAAACTGGTGGTACAAACCTGGGGAGTACACAAATCAAAGCAATCTTAGAGGATAAATCTCTTCCTTGGTGTGACCAATTGTGTGTTTTAGCTGCAGACAGTACTTACAGCCAACGTTCATTTTTATTTGAGCAGTGCAAACACCAGAATTTAGTGGTAGTAGCTAGAGTTCGTAGTAACCGAGTTTTCTATCAGTCTCCGATAGCACCCAGTGACGATACCCCAAGACGTGGTTGTCCAAAAAAATATGGTTTACGGTTTAGTCTTACTGACTCCGACACTTGGCATACTCCTGATGAAATAACTACTACACAACATCTTACCCGTAAGGGTCGTCAACTAATAGTAACGATACAAGCTTGGCATAACATGTTGATGCGGGGGACTCACCAGGAAAAAATGTATCGTCATCCCTTTACCCTCGTGAGGATTAGTGTGACTGATGATACGAGTACTCAGGTGTGGAAACCAATGTGGTTAATCGTGAGTGGTGACCAACGCCAACAGCTAGAGTCAACTGTAGCATACTCTAGTTACAGACAACGGTTCGATATTGAACATATGCTGCGATTTGGAAAACAGCGTTTACTGATGACTCAGTTTCAAACTCCAGAGGTCGAACATGAGGAAAATTGGATACGGCTAGTCATGCTCGCCTACGTACAGCTATGGGCTGCAAAGGACTTAGCTTGTTACTTACCTAAACCTTGGGAACGTTATTTAAAACCCATCTGTGATACAATCATGACTCCCAGTACGGTGCAACGTGATTTCCAAAGAATTATTTCGGAGATTGGTAAACCTGGACATTCTCCCAAACCCCGAGGAAATTCACTTGGGAGGGTAGCTGGTCAAACTCAACCAAAACGATCTAAGCATCCTGTCATCAAAAAAGGAAAAAAATCAAACCAGCTTACTGAGAAAGCTGCGTAATTTTTCTGGTTATACGGTTGTTTGACTCAGCTACCTTGTGGACTGAGGTAGAAAAGTTACGTCCTTATTGTTGTTTGCGTAAATTATTCGCGAACACTCTTTTTTGTCCAAAGTCCAAATTGCTATCTACTCCAGCTATAGTCAACCTGTTACGGACATCAACACTCACATTACCAGCATTGCCACGCCCACCAGCCAAGGTATCAGAGACACCGCGAACAAGTGTTGCTAGTTGTGCGCCATTGGTAAGAGACAGTGAATCGGCTGTAATCTTAATATCACCACCATCGCCTACTGCTCCTGCATCTACAGCACTAAACGCGGCGCTGCCTAATCCGCCACCTGCTGTCCCATCAAAGGAAATTGCTCCCCTTGTTGTGAGCGCGATCGTTCCTGCTGTGCCTTGTCCAGAAGTGCTGGCAGCCAATTGAGCGCCATTAGTTAATGAAAGTGAGCCTGCTGTAATGTTAATGTCACCCCCATTGCCCACTACACCCTGACCTACACCCGTCCCAACTCCACTAAAGAATGTACCACTTGCCCCATCCATCCTCACTGCATCACGGACATTGATATTTACATCCCCTGCATCGCCACGTCCCGCAGCTAAGGAACCCGAAGCTTTGTAAACGCTAGTTTGCAATTGTGCCCCGTTGTTTAACGATAGCGAGCTTGCTGTAATATTGATACTGCTCCCATTGCCTACCCCTCCTGCTTCCACACTGCTGAAGATAGTCGTATTTCTACCAGCCAGAGATACTGCTTCATCTGCTTGCACAAATACACTCCCTGCATCTCCGGAACCAAAGGTACTAGCAGATATCTGCGCGCCATTTGTCAGCGAAAGAGTCCCTGCCGTAATATTGACGCTACCTCCATTGCCTACCCCTCCCGCCTGAACATTGCTGAGAATGGTAGTACCAGCTAGAGAAACAACTTCATCTGTCTGCACTAATACATTCCCCGCGTCTCCCCGCCCAAAAGTAGCACCGGCTATCTGAGCGCCATCAGTTAGAGAAAGCGAGCCAGACCTAATGTTGATATTACCGCCTTTGCCTACTGCTCTATTCTGTAGAATGTTGAAGATAAAACCGTTTGCAATTTTGACGGAACCTGGAACATCAAGCGTAATGTCTCCTGCACGACTATTGACTGTTCCTGAATCTCTCCTAATGCCTGCGCGTAGGAAACTGTTTCCAGAAAGCTCTAAATTCTGAGCATTGATTGACCTTCAGGGTAGCAGTAACATTTTACGCAAAGTAGCCGGAAACTTAGGCATCGACCTAAGTAGACTGGGTAGGCGGTGCTTGGCCACCGCGAGAAGAGTTAGGTTGTGGACAACCAAATCTAATTCAACTCTGAAGAATCACCGTGGCTTCAGCCCGGTGAGTTAGTCAATTGTTAAAGTTTAGAGAATTTATCCTTTGCCGCTAACGAGCGATTTGGCACACTCATTACCCGAACAGCAACTACACGGCAGCGATCGCTCTGCCGAAGCCAAACTTAGATCGTCCGGTGTTGGGTAATTTAGCTTGCGAAACCTTGCAAGAATTTGGTTTTAGCCGCAGGATACTTCTGGGTGACTTGCTCAAGCGCGTGATTAGCTTGTTCTGGATCGGGAAAAGGCAGCGAAGCAGGAGGCAATGTGCGTGCCTCTGCGGGCACAGTCGTCGCCATAATCGTGTACTCAAAACCTGCGGGCACATATGTATTGAGTAATCGCGCCGTTTCCGAGTCGATTTGAAAAGCGTGTTTGGTGCCTCGTGGAATTGACACAAACGATCCGGCGGTTGCTTTAATCGGCTGGTCTTCTACAAAGAAGGTCGCTTCGCCTTCTGTGAATGTAGAAGGTTTCATCTGCCGCTTCATGGATGTGAGGCGGTGCTGCCGGACCCTGTGGCAATAGTTCTTCTATACAGGAATACTGTCCATCCGTATCTTCGGCAGTTGCTAGCACGATCCAGAGAATGCCCATACCCCAGTAAGCGCGACCTTCGGCACTATTGACTTGAAAAGATCGTGGCTTGTTTTGTGCGTTCATTTATGAATCCTTATGGCGGAAAGGGAGTAGCTCGAACTTAGAGGGTCGCGATAGTGAAAAAGAAGACAGGTTCTGAAACCCACGTAGGTGGGTTTCGCTTGTATAGCCGCGACTTCTAGTCGCAAAGGCATTTCCAAATATTCTCTAACCTATACCGGAGAATTTACAATGACTAACTTAACATTACCACTGCAATTACCATCTTTATCATCCCAATAACGACACTTGGTAACTATATACATCAGCCCAGATTTTATCCGAATATCTGTAAACTCGATCTCACCCCAAAACTTAGAGGACTGCATAGCACGTCGAAAAGAACTTTCAAAATTAACAATGTAGATATCGGGTAGCTGTTTAGCCCAGTAATCGGCCATAGTCCACGACCGAAATGATGCCATTAGCCTCTCTTTCACCGATTTAGCTATGACATAATACATCATTTGATTGTAGCAAATATTGAACTCTACTGAATTAAAATGACCCGTGTCATCAATATAACATGATTCAGGTATCGAGAATTCACATCGTCCTATTACACGTCCCCCATCCTGAGGATCGCCCTCTTGAATCACCTTGGCAGATTTAAGGTACTTGCAATTAGCTTTATAAGGCTTAAGCACTTCTGGCAGTAAGATATCATCATTATTGAGATGGATACTATTGAGTTTGACGCTCTGTTGACCTGAATCCTGAAACTTCAACATAATGCTTTCTCCTGATTAAATGACTGAGATGTTTTGAATACAGTCCTAATACAACTGCCTATAACTCATAAAAAGGATAGCGATCGTGTAAGGTTAATCGAAATGTGACCGCCGGTTCCGAATTTGCCGCATAGTGAGCACAATGGACTAGAGAGCGATTATCCCAAATCCGCAAATCCCCTAACTCAAATTCATGATGTTCGATTAATGGATACTTAAAACTCTTGTCTAGCTGACCGGAATGAGCCAACAAGCTTTGGAGAACACTTATATCTTGTGGCTTTCCCTGAGAATCACCTATTTGATAGGTAAACCCCTCAGTGATGTAGAGGATTGTTTCTCCCGTGACGGGGTGAGTAAAGGTCGTTGGATGCTTTGAAGGAGGAGTTACCCGCTCGATCTCATCGAGTATTTCCGAAATCGGACGATAAACATCTTCAGGACGAATCTTAAAATAACGTCTTACACTGTGATAACAACTCGACTCATTAGCAATTGATTTCAGGTCATCTGGCAAACCTTGATATACCTTAGACATATCAATAAAGTAAGTGCCACGATCCTTACTAGGAAGGAGCTGAGGGTATACCATTGAAAATGCAAATGGCTTCGGCATAAACGCATAATCGGCATGCCAAAACTTCCCTGTCTTCGGAACTCCAATTTGCTGACCATTCTGGGAAACATTGGAGGAAACAAAAATCTCTTCCCTTTCTGGATGGTGATACATTGGCTGATAGTATTTTTCTATCTCCCCAAGGCGATACCCAAAATCGCAATACTGATGAGGCGATAAATCTTGCTCCTTGATAACAACAATTTTGTGCTCGTATACAAGTTCCTTAAGATCCTGAATATCTCGATCTGAGGCAGTTTTGTTATTAAAGTCGTAAACGAAGACCCCCATTCGCTTATCGTCTTGATATTGAACTTTCACGGTTTCCTTCCTTGCTATATTAAGATTTACAAAAAGTGTTTCTTTCAGGGCTTACACAACTTCAACGTGCAGATCCCCCCATCTCCCCCCAACCCCAGAGGGGACCCCTAGCCCCCCTTTTTAAGGGGGGCTTTGCGTAAGTCCTATCTTTAAAAAAATATGGTTTCGTACAATCGCGTTGCTGGTAATAAAGCGCATAGTCAATTAATCTTACGTACTGATGGATTTGCTGCCAACAAAATACTCGTAGTCAGCATGATGCTACCCGCAACAGTGAAAAGAATTGTCAGATTTAAATTAACTAACAAACCAGCCACAGCAAAGGAAAAAGGAGCAACACCAAAGGAAGAAAACATTCCCAAACTCATAACTCTTCCTAATATTTCAGGTGGGGTTTGTTTCTGAACCCAGGTAATTCCTACCACAGTGAAAAGACCACTGCAAAGCCCCAATATAGCAATTGTTATACTAGCTAGTGCGATATTTGGTATAAAGCTCAGTAGAAATAGACCAAAGCCTTGTATACTAGCAATACTTAGTAGTAAAGCTCCAATTTTTGGAAGATTTTGGAGAAATTGAGGTATGAGTGTCCCTAATAACCCACCACCACCCCAAGCTGATTGCATTATCCCTAAAGCTACTGCACCGCCTGGAAAGCGACTATGAGCTAGTGAAGTTATGCCAACTTGTAACGGACCGATAAAAAGAAAATTTAAGATTGCTAATACCAGCAAAACTACTCTGAGAGCATGATTATGCCATACGTAGTAGAGTCCTTCACCCATACCAGCTATTAAATTAATACTTTTTTTAGTGGGAGTAAAATTTTGATTTGATTCCCCATTCAACACTGTTGCTTTTGGTGCCGTCTCCTTCATCAGCAAAAGTGTTATAGTTGTAATCGCGAAAGTGACGGCATCAATTGCAAATGCTGTCTCAATACCACTAGTTGCAATCAGCAAACCACCTAAAGCTGGTCCAATTAGTAAAATCAGTTGGGAAGTTCCTTGGCTCAAGGTATTACTTACTACCAACTCTTCTTTCGGTACAAGACTGGGTATAATTGCTTTAGATGCAGGTATAAACAAGCCATCAAAAATTCCGAAGCTAGCAGCAAATAAGTAAAGATGCCATGGTTGTGTTATTTTAAGTGCAACGATTATTGTAAATAAAACGACTAGCAAACCACGTAAAACATTGGAAACAAACATGACTAATCGTGGTGAGAAGCGATCGCTGAAAATACCACCAAATAGCATTAAAACAGCACGGGGAATTGCTGCTGTCATCAACACCGTACCTAAGGTGATACCAGAGTTAGTTAACTGTATTGTTAACCAAGGCAATGCTATTAAGTAAAACTGGTCGCCCAGAAGTGAAACAGTTTCACCGATGTACAGGAGTAGGAAATTGCGTATAGTTAGTGGTTTCCAAAGAGGAACCCGATTCTGACGCGAAATTGTTGATTTTTCCATAAAGATTATGCCTTACCAGAAATCCTTTGATAGAGACATAGCTTACCACGTCTCTACGCAATTTCCCGCAAATGCTTAATTGACACGACGTTGGTAGCCTTGCCAATATTTTTCCCGAATCTTGCCTTTTTGCAATTTACCACTTGGCGTTCTTGGTAAGGATTCAGTAAACTCAACGCTTCTAGGTAACTTAAAATCGGCAATTTTACCCCGAACAAAATTAATAATATCTAGTGCGGTTGCTTTCATCCCTGCTTTTAAAACAACAATCGCTTTTATAGTTTCTCCAAAATCTTCATCTGGAACACCAATGACTGCTACCTCACTAACTGCTGGATGTTCGTATAAAATATTTTCAATTTCTGCTGGATAGACATTCTCACCACCATAAACAATCATATCTTTAAAGCGATCGCAAATGTAAATGTAACCTTCTTCGTCAAAATAACCAGCATCACCAGTATGAATCCAGCCATCTACCAAGGTTTTTGCTGTAGCTTCAGG
>NZ_BAACAP010000086.1:0-16176 GCF_045865695.1 Scytonema hankhaensis NUACC26 | reverse complement strand
AGCAAACTCAGTCGGGATATTCACGAATTCGCAACAGTTCCTGTGGAGGAGCATCTCTGGCAGCAACTTGAGCAGCGATTGTACTACCTTCCAGGTGAGTTTCAGGATGCTAACACATACCAGCAATTACAGGATTTGTTAACTCGGGTAGACCGAGAATGCGGCACTCAAGGAAATTACTTATTCTACCTGGCAACCGCTTCTAACTTCTTTTGCGACATCATCGCACAGCTTGGTAGAGCAGGACTGGTGCGGGAAGACAACGGACACTGGCGGCGCGTTATTATTGAGAAACCATTTGGACGCGATCTGGATTCTGCCCGCACGTTGAATCAGAGGATTAGCCAAGTGCTGAAGGAAAGCCAGATTTACCGTATCGATCACTACTTGGGTAAAGAAACCGTTCAAAACATTCTGGTATTTCGTTTTGGGAATGGACTGTTTGAACCAATTTGGAATCGGCAACACATTGACCACGTACAAATTACTGTGGCTGAAACCGTCGGTGTAGAGGGCAGAGGTAACTTCTACGAAGGAACGGGTGCGGTGCGCGATATGGTACAAAATCACTTGTTTCAACTGTTGACCATGATTGCGATGGAACCACCTGTCTCGTTTGATGCTGATGCAGTGCGCGATGAAAAGTCAAAGTTGCTGAAGGCAATTCAACCCTTAACGGCTGAGACTGTGTTGACACAAACAGTGTACGGGCAGTATGGTGAAGGCACAGTTAATGGAATATCAGTACCTGCTTATCGAGCAGAACCGCGTGTTGCTTCTGACTCTACCACTGAAACTTACGCCGCCTTAAAGTTAACCATTGATAACTGGCGATGGGCAAATGTGCCGTTTTATCTGCGAACGGGTAAACGTTTACCCAAGCGAGTGACTGAAGTTGCGGTTCAATTCAAGCAAGTCCCTTCTCTCCTATTTCGGAACACATCAATCGATCGTCTGACGCCCAATTTTCTGGTGCTCCGCATTCAACCCGATGAGGGTATTAGTTTTCAGTTCGGAGCGAAGATTCCCGGACCTACAGTGCAGATGGGCAGCGTGAATATGGATTTCTGCTACGCTGATTACTTTGGCTCAACTCCCAGCACGGGCTATGAAACTTTGCTCTATGACTGCGCGATCGGCGATGCTACTCTGTTTCAGCGCGCAGACAACGTGGAATTGGGTTGGGGTATAGTTAAGCCAATTCTGGATGTTTGGAGTGCATTACCAACACGAGATCTGCCTAACTATGCGGCAGGAAGTTGGGGACCGAAAGATGCTGATGAATTGCTGTGGCGCGATGGTCGGCAATGGCGATCGAGCGCACGGGTCAATACATAAAAAAGTTATGGAACCGCAGATGAACGCAGACGGACGCGGATAAATCTGTACTTCATTCCAGTGGAAACCACTACATCATACCAAACATCAACAACCAAGTTTTTTATCATGAATCCAATCCGTTCTCCTAAATCATCTAAAATTTCACTGCTATTAGCAGATGTGGATGGCACGCTTGTCACGAAAGAGAAAATCCTAACGGATCGCGCCCGTGCTGCTGTTCATAAACTTTGGGATGCAGGCATTCGCTTCACCATTACTAGTGGTCGTCCACCATTAGGTATGAAAATGATTGTAGATGCCCTGAAATTGACAGAACCAATTGCTGCATTTAATGGTGGTCTGTTTGTCTATCCTGATTTCTCAATTTTGGAGGAAAACGTCTTACCTGCAACGATTGTTCGAGAAGTCATCAAAATGATTACCGCTCACCATCTGGATGTTTGGATTTATCGAGGGAAGGATTGGTTTGTACATGAGCGCCACGGTCCTCATGTCGATCGCGAAGAGTGGACTGTTAAGTTTTCACCCACGGTTGTTTCTAGCTTTGATAGTTTGTTCGATAACGTTATCAAAGTCGTTGGTGTTAGTGATGACTTAGATGCCGTTGCCAAGTGCGAAACTGATGTGCAGCAAGCGTTTAGTCAGCGAGTTCACTGCCAGTCAACAGCTAGTTCGGGTGGTGGCGAACAGGTGTCTGCGGCTCGGTCTCAGCCGTACTACCTGGATGTCACCCATCCTCACGCGAACAAAGGTGCTGTGGTCGATCGCCTCTCACAATTGCTCGGAATCCCCAGACAAGAAATTGCCACTATTGGAGATATGCCCAATGATGTCCCAATGTTTGAACGAAGTGGATTGAGCATTGCTATGGGCAACGCGCATGCAGACGTGCAGCAACGAGCTCAGTACGTGACGACATCCTACGAAGAGGAAGGATTTGCCAATGCTGTTGAACGGTTTATTTTGGGCGATCGACAAGGGGCTTCTAATGCAAAATTTCAGCCTTCTAGCGTCAGTTAAGCGTTGGAATCAAACAGAAAAGTTTGTACCAGATACTATATTTTAGGAGAAACTACAATGACTCAACAAGTAAAAGAAATTCTCAGTTGGTATGGCAGCGATAATCCTGGAACGCTGACTAATCTAGCGCGGTTGCTTAATCATGGCAAACTAGCTGGAACTGGCAAGTTGGTAATTCTACCCGTCGATCAGGGCTTTGAACATGGTCCAGCTCGCAGTTTTGCACCCAATCCACCCGCTTACGATCCTCGCTATCACTTTGAGTTGGCGATTGAAGCCGGATGCAATGCTTATGCAGCTCCACTGGGTTTTCTAGAAGCGGGAGCACGAGAATTTGCAGGCGACATTCCCCTGATTCTGAAAGCTAACGATAGCGATGTGCTACTGAGTGAATCTGACCCTACTCAAGCTTTAACTGGTAGTGTACAAGATGCCTTGAGGTTAGGTTGTGCTGCTATCGGTTTCACCATCTATCCCGGTTCAGCCCATCGGTTTGAAATGTACGAGCAGATTCGAGCCTGTGCCGAAGAAGCAAAGCGGCATGGATTGGTTGTGATAATTTGGTCTTATGCGCGGGGATCGGGGTTAAGCAAAGTGGGTGAGACTGCGATCGACGTAATTGGCTACGCGGCTCAGATTGCGGCTCAATTGGGTGCTCACATCATTAAGGTCAAACTGCCAAACGAGCACATTGAACAGGAGGCAGCCCGTAAGGTTTACGAGAAAGAGCAAATCCCGATTGCGACTTTAACTGAGCGAGTGCGTCATGTGGTGCAATGTGCTTTTAATGGACGGCGGATTGTCATCTTTTCGGGTGGACCACTCGATAGTGATGATGTCTTTTTCAATGAAGTTCGAGCTATTCAAGCAGGTGGTGGATTTGGTTCTATTGTCGGACGCAATTCTTTTCAACGTTCTAAGACAGATGCTTTGAAATTTCTTAATACCATCATTGATATTTACAACACGCAACCGTCTCTAGTTCAAGTCCCAGTTTTAAATTAAAGGAAATAATTGTGCAAGAATTAACCCGATCGCAAGTGAAGCCTGAAATTCAAGTTTTTGCAAATGCCGAAGCTCTGACTCAGGCTGTGGCAACCGAGTTTGTTCGACAAGCTCATCAAGCCATTCAAGCAAGAGGACGATTTACGATCGCTCTGTCTGGTGGCTCGACTCCCAAAAGTCTTTATGCATTGTTGGCAACTGAACCTTGGCGCAATCAAATCCCTTGGAACCAAATTCATTTTTTTTGGGGTGATGAACGCCACGTTCCGCCTAGCGATCCTAGTAGTAACTTTCAGATGACGCAAGAGCAATTGCTGTTTCAAGTTCCAATTCCAAACGAAAACGTGCATCGAATTAAAGCTGAAAATCCAGATGCTAAAGCTGCTGCTGCTGAGTATGAGCGAGACTTAAGACAGTTCTTTCAATTGCGGGAATATCAATTTCCTCGCTTCGATTTGGTACTGTTGGGGATGGGAGCTAATGGGCACACCGCGTCTCTTTTTCCGGGGACTGATGCCATTCACGAGCAAACTCGTTTAGTCGTTGCACCTTGGGTGGAAGAGTCAAATAGCTACCGTATTACCTTAACACCACCTGCGATCGATAATGCGGTAGAAATTATCTTCTTGGTTACAGGAGCAAATAAAGCAGCAACGCTAAAAGCAGTTTTGGAAGGCCAGTATCAGCCAGATCGTTTGCCTGCACAAATCATTCGTCCGACTCAGGGCAAAGTGGTGTGGGCAATTGAGCAATCGGCTGCTGATTTATTGGAGACATGAGAAATGCCCACTAAAGTCACCGTAAACTCAGGACAAATCGCGATCAATGACGGATCGACGTTCCTCGTCACCGCTTCTGATGGCTCGATTAATGACAATCTTGCTCAAGGATTCTTTGTTCGCGATACGCGCCTCATCTCGTATTACGAAGTCTCGCTTAATCGTCAGCCACTCCAACTGCTTGCATCTAGTCCACTACAACATCACAGTGCGCTGTATCAATTTACCAATTTAGAGGCTCCGACTATTCATGGAACGCTGCCATCGGGTTGCTTGTTAGTGACGATCCGGCGCGATATTGCAGTGGGAATGCATGAGGATATTGATGTTGTCAACCATTATACTCAAACCGTCGAACTGAAACTTATGTTGGCAATCCGCTCAGATTTTGCGGATATTTTTCAGGTTAAATCCCAACGTCTATTGGCAAGCGGCGCGATCGCAACTACTTGGAAAGATGGTATTCTTACAACAAAGTACCGGAATGCCGAGTTTTATCGAGGATTGCAAATCACTCCAACTTGTGCCACCTCAACGCCATACTATGCTAATGGTCGCCTCATGTTCGATATTAAGCTTGAACCGGGTCAAAGTTGGCATAGCTGTGTTGATTTTACGGCGCTAGCGGATGGAGACGTGCTTCAGCCGCCGCAAACTTGCACTATCTCCCACGATACTGAAGCAGCGCGAATCAGAGATGACTTTGTTCAATCTGCTACTCAGTTACAGTCTTCAAATACTGAAATTGCTGCCTACTATCGACAATCTCTCATCGATTTGGGAGCACTCCGCATCAAGGTTGAAGATCGCGGACAGCAGTTTTGGATGCCTGCGGCGGGCATTCCTTGGTTTGTTGCGGTATTTGGGCGGGATGCGATTGTCGCGAGTTTACAAACGATGATGGTTTATCCAGAACTTGCACGCGGAACGCTTGTAAAACTAGCACAACTACAAGCCACAACCGTAGATGATTGGCGCGATGCTCAACCCGGTCGGATGCTACATGAGATTCGCCGAGGTATATTAGCGCAACTGCACGAAATTCCGCATACACCTTACTACGGCACAATCGATACCACCATTCTCTGGATTACAGTCCTGTGGGAAACTTATTGCTGGACTGCCGATGTGAATTTGCTGGATGAGTGCCGCTTTGCCTTAGAACAAGCACTTGCTTGGATCGACGAATACGGGGATTTTGATGGAGATGGGTTTGTAGAATATCAAACTCGTTCAAAAGATGGCTTACGCAATCAAGGTTGGAAAGATTCGGGCGATGCAATTGTAGATGACCGAGGTTGTCTTGCCGATCCTCCGATTGCACTATGCGAAGTGCAAGGTTATGTTTATCAGGCGTGGCAACGAGCCGCCAACATTTATCAGATTTGGGGACAACTGGATCGGGCTGCAACATTGCGCCAACGCTCTGAGAAGCTCTATCAACGCTTTAACGAGCAATTTTGGATGGAAGACGAAGGATTTTACTGTCTCGGTTTAGACCGCAACAAGCAACAAATTCGAGCGATTACTTCCAATCCCGGACATTTGCTACTGTCGGGAATTGTACCCCAGGATCGGGCTGAACGATTGGTCAAGCGACTGTTTCAAGCCGATTTATGGTGTGGTTGGGGCATCCGAACGCTCTCGTCTAACAATCCTGCTTATAACCCTATTAGTTATCAACGCGGTAGCGTTTGGCCTCACGATAATTCGATAATTGCTTTTGGACTAAAGCAGTCTGGGTATCACCAAGAAGCAAACTGTATTGCAGAAGGAATTTTTGCGGCTGCAAATTACTTTGAAGCGGGACGAATGCCGGAACTGTTTGCAGGTATTGAGCGCAAACGCGATTATTTTCCGGTACCTTATCTTGATGCCAATATTCCGCAGGCATGGGCAGCAGGTGCAATATTTCTGTTGATTCGTGCCATCTTGGGGCTTGAAGCCGATGCACCCCATCACCGCTTGCAACTTTGTCCATTGCTGCCTGATTGGCTAAGCAATCTTCAACTCACCCAACTTCGAGTAGGCGATGCAACTGTTGATTTGTGGTTTTGGCGAGAGGGAGCAAAAACGCGATGGGAAATTACGCAGCTTGAGGGCGAGTTGCAGGTATCTTCAAAGCCGATAAATGCCCCCACTCAACAAGCGCTCGCATAGACTTCCTGATCGATCGGACTGATACCTGCAACGGTTTAGATATCAGAATGATTCGGAGAATTTGTCATGTCTCAATCTTCTAAATCAATTGCGATCGCAGCATCAATTCTATCGGCTGACTTTAGTCGCTTGGGAGAAGAAGTACAAAGCGTTGATGCAGCTGGATCTGATTGGATTCATGTCGATGTGATGGACGGTCGATATGTTCCTAATATTACAATCGGACCTTTAATTGTAGAAGCGATTCGACCGATGACTGTAAAACCTATAAACGTCCATCTGATGATTGTCGAACCAGAGCGATATATTGCTGACTTTGCTAAAGCGGGTGCCGATCATATTTTGGTGCAAGCAGGAGCCACTATTCATCTACACCGAACGCTCTCTCAAATTAAAGAACTAGGGAAACAGGCAGGAGTTGTACTCAATCCAGGTACTCCCTTAGAGGCAATCGAGTGGGTGCTAGATCTGTGTGATGTTGTTTTAATTATGACGGTCAATCCTGGTTTTGGCGGTCAGCACTTTATTTCAACTATGCTGCCAAAGATTCGTCGCTTACGTCGGATGTGCGATGAGCGCGATCTCGATCCGTGGATTGAAGTCGATGGTGGAGTCAAGCCAGATAATGCGTGGCAGGTGTTGGAGGCAGGAGCAAATGCAATTGTAGCGGGATCGGCAATTTTTGAGTCAGAAGATTATGCCAAGACAATTGCCGGATTGCGTTATAGTAAACGTTTTATTAACTCATTAGACATCTCCAAAAATTAATTAGAAGTGCCTGTGATGCTCTCACGCTTACTAGAAGCATACTGAGAATACCAATAATGCCGCCCCAAAAACTCCAATCATTCAATAGTTCTGAAACACTGCGAAAACTCCAACACTTAGTTCAACTTAGCGATACTCCTATAGTGCGGATTTCTACCGCCGCTTTAACTCAGTATCAGCTATGGCTAATGGGATTTGTGTTTGTAATGGCGCTGCTCTTTGCCATCCAGAAACCTGCTTCTTGGCTAACGATAAAGCGAGAAGTGGCGATCGAGTTCTTCTCTGCTGTTTCACAATCTCTGGCTGCATTATTGGGGGTTTTAATTGCTTTTCTGACAGTAATAAGCCAGTTAATTACCCAAAGGCGACTAGATGACTACCGTGCCTTGCGAACGCAAATTGAACAATTGATCCGTCTGACCCAGACGCTTCCTTCCGAATTAGGTGTGTTTGATAAAATGTTGGTGGAGGTGATTGACTATTTAGTCCCTCTGCAAATGAAAGATTTTCCTATCTGGCCATCAATTATCGATGACGAACAGACAATAATTCTGGAAGATTTATTGGCGAACTTCAAACATGAATGGGCTGAAAAACAACAGCAACTTCCTTTAGCTGTCCGTCTGTATATGCAAAGAATTCTGCTGATTATCAACAACGTGGAGGAAATTCTTGAGGGGTTCCTCATACTCTACAACCGCATTTTGGAGATGGGACGATTTATTCTGGCGATCGCTCGATTATCCTTTCTACTAGGAATTTCGCTTCTATTCCTGTTGCTATTTGGTATCATTGAATTACAAAATAGTTTTCCCGATCTCACCTTGCCAATAATGCTCACTCTGGCGATTTGGGTATTGATTGCCCTTCTAGAGTTAGTAAGCAATACCTGGTTTGTGTATAAAAACTTCCACAGTCCCTGGAGTCTTTCGATCCACCAGTGGTATCACCAATCTCGCTCAAACTTACCAAGGTGAAAAATTTTAACAGAAAGGAAAATTAAGAAATAGGACTACCAAACAAAGCCAAATTTTTAAGGATATGCTGTAAGCAATTTACTGTTTGGCTTGGCAGTTAACTGTCCAATTCAACGGATGTTGCACCTTTGGGTCACAGCAATCGGCTCAACTCCGGCAGTGGCGACATTGGTATTGAGCCGAGATCCTTGTAAGTGCGATTCGTTCTGGAGAAACCCACTTTCTGGGAGGATTCCAGACTTCGATAGAGTAACCAATCATGGTTGAGTCCGCACTTTAATCCTCTATCGATGATAACTTGATGTCCATGTAGGTGAAAGTGAGTATCCTAGAAAACCAAGTCCTACTGCCCTAGTGCGGGGTTAACAGCGCATAAACTACCAATAATGGTAGCCCCTATGGAACTGGAGTTTAGACTAAAACACTAATGCTGGGAAAATAACACGTAGAAAAAGATAGTCAAAAAAAGGACATAACTGAACAGGAGAAAAATTTTTGAAAAGAAAAGCGGTCAACAATGTTGAACTTACCGTCATGGTAATGCTGATAAAAGGAAAAATTTTAACAGATTGACCATGACATTAGAAAAGCTTAAACAATTTCGTACAGGTGTGTACACTATCTTGGGTAAAGCCAAAGATGCCTTATTTGACTTGATGGATGCAGTGTTAGTAACTCGTAGTGTCTATTCATTTGCAGAACTGTCAGTATCTCCAGTGTTTCGACGGCAGTGGCCAAGTGTGTACGAGGCGATACAAGACGGAAATCCACCCCGAACAGAACTGATGAAGTTGTATATAAAACAACTCACTCCAACAGAAAAAATCGTCTTAGCAGGAGACCATACAGCTTGGGCAAGATTAAATGCCTCAACGTTGAAAGAGCGGACTTATGAGCATCAAGTTCAACCGATGTCAGGAGTAAAACCCGTAACATTAGGACAAGGCTACAGCACCATTGCAGTCATCCCAGAAACATCCGGGAGTTGGGCATTACCCCTATTACATGAGCGCATCACCAGTTTTGAGAACCCAATCCAAAAAGCGGCTGCACAACTAAAACTGGTATGTGAAAACTTACCAACACGCCCGATTAGCTTGTGGGATGCAGAATACGGGTGTGCAAGCTTTATCAAACAAACCAGCGATATTGCCGCCGACAAATTAATGCGTTTGCGCTCTAATCGACTGCTTTATGGTCCACCCCCACCCTATCAAGGCACTGGTCGTCCCCGCGTCCACGGTGATAAATTTAAACTCAATGACTCTACTACCTGGTGGGCAGCTGACCAAATCGTCGAGGTCAACGACTCAAAAATGGGTCGATTATCTATCCGTCTCTGGTGTAATCTTCATTTCCAACAGTCCAAAGATCATTCCATGAATTTGATTCAAATTCAGCGCTTAGATGAGTTTGGTGTGCCAAAAACCAAACCTTTATGGCTGGCATGGGTAGGACTAGAGATGCCTGCTTTATCCTCATTCTGGCAGCTTTACTGCCGTCGGTTTGCCATTGACCACTGGTATCGTTTTGCAAAACAACGCTTGCATTGGACTTTGCCCCAACTGAGTACTCCAGAACAATGTCAAACCTGGAGCGACCTTTTACCCCTGATGACTTGGCAACTCTGGCTTGCACATGGGATTGTACATGACAATCCTTTACCTTGGCAAAAGAAACAGTCCAAGTTGTCGCCAGGACGGGTGGCTCAGGCAATGGCCGGAGTTTTCGCCGCGATTAGTACACCATCACATCCACCCAAACCCCGTGGAAAGTCACCTGGCTGGCCTACTGGCAAAGCCCGCCTACGTAGAATTCGCTATCCTGTAGTCAGAAAAAGTACTACTACACCAAAAAAAGAACAACCCAAGTCCGCTTAACCTTTTAGTTTTTCTACTGTGGGACGTGTAACTTGTCAACTCACTACTGCTGAGTCATTTTGTCATGCGTTAGTCTAAACTTCAGGTCTAAGGAAACGCGATAAGCTGGGTACAGCTTGCGCTTCGCGATCGCGAGCATTGATATTCACGCTACCTGCATCTGTTTGTTCAATTGTGGAGAGTTGTAGGGTAGAGCCATGCGTGAGCGAAAGCGACCCCGTGATGATGTTGATATTGCCAGCATTACCGACAGCATTTGCACCCACAGTATTTACTACATAACTACCCTCTAAAGAAACACGCTCGCCCGCTATTAGATAGTAAAATAATATTGGCGATCGCTCTAGTACTTATTACAAATGCTTCAACTTTATTAACACCAACTTGAGCGTTCCTTAACGGTAACGAATTGTCAGTTTGTAGAAGGATTAGTACTTCAGTTAAATCTAGATTCCAACTTTAGTTGGAGCCAAGTTTCCATTTTGAGATGGACTGATTTGTCAATCGCTTTATTGAAGAAAAATTTCAACTCAAAGTGGACGACAAGTTAGAGCCAATTACATATATTGAATTTATGCAAATACTGATAGCAATTGAGTGTTATCTGAGAAGCAAGTTTAAAGCTGTCGTTTTCCTTGTATCCTCTGACGTTGAAGGTATGAATGTCTTCTTTGTCTGAGTCAGAGGCTTAAGAGTTTATTATACAAATTTTTCATCAATAAGAGCAAACTCATGACACAATCTTTCTGGTTTACCGGCTCTCGCCTCACCATCCTTGCCAATGGCACGACAACCGGTGGTCAGTACGACCTCATCGAGGGCTACAACCCTCCGGTTTACAGTCTCCTCCCCATCGCCATACACGCTATTCCGAACAACTCTACGTGCTAGAAGGAGAGTTAACTGTCTGGGCGGGTCAGAACAAGGTGGTGCTAACCCCTGGCGAAAGCTTTCTGATTTCTCCTGGCATTCCTCATGTGGTCGCCACACTCGGTGATAAACCATCGCGTAATTTAGTCGTTGCTGCACCCAGTGGTTTTGCTCGGCTGATCGAAGCAGTGGGAACGCAAGATGTGACAGAAGCAGCAGACATGGCGTTATTTGAACGTATTGCTACCGAGATCGGTGACGAATTGCTGGGTCCTCCTGGAACCCTGCCTACATGATGCTATGAGAATACGACTAGATGCACCCTTTGCAGAACAATGAACAGAACTAGCGCAGGAGATTTCTATGACTCACTATGACTACATTGTGATTGGTGCAGGTTCGGCAGGCTGTGTTGTCGCCAACCGTCTGACGGAGGACAGTGACACCACCGTGTTACTCCTCGAAGCGGGCAATCCAGATACAAAACCAGAGATTTACATCCCAGCGGAATGCATATCCCTACTTGGTTCTGAGGTGGACTGGGGCTATTTTTCGGAACCGGAACCATACTTGAATCACCGCAAAATGCTTTGTTCCCGTGGCAAAGTCTTGGGGGGCAGCAGTTCGATCAATTTCATGATGTATGTTCGGGGCAATCCTCACGATTACGATCGCTGGCGATCGCTAGGAAATCCCGGTTGGGGTTATCAGGATGTCTTACCTTACTTTAAGAAATCGGAGCATCAGCAGCGAGACGCATCCGAATTTCACGGGGTTGATGGGGAGTTGAGCGTTACTGATTTAATGACCCCTGCTGTGGTCTCCCAACGCTTTGTCGATGCCTGTGTATCAATGGGATATAACTACAATCCTGATTTCAACGGGATACAGCAGGAAGGGGTGGGACCCTATCAATTGACAGTCAAGGATGGTAAACGGCACAGTGCTGCTGCTGCGTTTCTCCTGCCTATTCTCGATCGCCCCAATTTGACTGTCACCACAGGAGCATTGGTGACGCGATTGCTCCTTGAGGGTACTCGCGCCGTTGGGGTGGAATATCTGCATAAAGGTACGCTGCACCAAGTCAGAGTCAACCAGGAAGTAATTTTAAGTGCGGGCACGTTTGATTCGCCTAAGCTGCTGATGCTTTCTGGTATTGGGGACGCAAAACATCTGCAAGCAATGGGAATTTCTGTCACTGTTGATTTACCGGGGGTTGGACAAAACCTTCAGGATCATCTTCTTGCTTGTGTCGTTCAGGAAGCCACTCAAGATGTATACCCTGCCATCACCAGTAATGGAGTCGAAGCTGGATTGTTTTTGCACAGTAAAGACAATTTGGAGTCTGCACCCGATTTGCAGTTCTTCTTCGGTCCCATTCAATTCTTATCACCGGGTTATACCCCTGCTGATTTTGGATTTACGGGTACAGTCTCTTTGACGCATCCCCAAAATATTGGCAGCGTTAACTTACGTTCATCTAATCCCAACGATTCACCAACCATTCAAATGAACTATCTGCAAAATCAAGCCGATGTGCAAAAGCTGGTTGAGGGAATGAAATTAATACGCCAATTGTTTCAGAGCAATGCCTTCGATGAGTTTCGTGGAAAAGAAATCGCTCCAGGTTCCCATATTCAAAGTGATGCAGTCCTCGAAACTTATATTCGAGACACTTGTAGCACTGTGTGGCATCCGGTTGGCACTTGCAAAATGGGCACTGACTCAATGGCGGTGGTAGATTCTGAATTACGAGTATATGGGGTTGAGGGATTGCGTGTAGTTGATGCCTCCATCATGCCAACAATCACCACAGGAAATACGAACGCACCAACTATCATGATTGGTGAGAAGGCAGCAGATTTAATTAAAGTGGCACGTACTTCGCAGAGCATTCCCAATCAGCTTAATGTCCAAAACCTGATGCACTCATCTATCTAGGAATCAGAAATCTCCCTTTCCAAGAGTTTACCGGACACTTCGCTTTAGCATTCGGTCTCCATAACGTACTGGCATTGACAGTATGAACGTCTACTTTATCTGATTTGCAAGCTCGATCGTTCATGACACAATTCATTCCTTAGAAGGAGTACTTCCATGACACAATCACTCTGGCTTCTTGGTACCCACCTTACCATCCTCGCCGATCGCACCACAACTGATGGTAAATATGACCTGATTGAGGGCTATTTCCCTCCTGGTACGCAAACTCCACCCCATCGCCATACACGCTATTCCGAACAACTCTATGTGCTGGAAGGAGAGTTCACTGTGTGGGTTGGTAAGAACAAGGTGGTGCTAAAAGCGGGTGAAAGTGCCCTGATTCCTAAGGGCACACCCCATGTTGTTGCTGCACTCAGCGATCAACCAACTCGCGGGTTAGTCGTTGCTTCACCCAGTGCCTTTGCTCACCTCATTGAAGCAACAGGGACGCTAAACGAGAATGAGGCATTTGACCTGGAATTGTTCAATCGCATCTCTAGCGAAATTGGCGACGAAACTCTGGGTGCACCTGGAGATCTCCCTTAGAGATTAGTTAGTGTTCAGTGACACGGAGACACGGAGATACGGAAAAATTCATTCAAAAATATCTCCGTGTTACGGGTCATTCTCAAAACTCAACAACCCTAAAACTCAGCATGAGAAAACTAGAAAGGAAGGTTGCTCTTGTCACTGGTGGTACTAGCGGCATTGGTTTTGCTACTGCCAAGCACTTTGTCGCCGAAGGAGCATCTGTCATCATCACAGGTCGTCGCCAGCCTGAACTAAATGCCGCTGTAGAAGCGATCGGTAAAAATGTCACGGGTGTTCAGAGCGATGTCTCCAATCTGGCAGACCTCGATCGCCTGTTTACCCTAATCAAGCAAGAACAAGGATATCTTGATGTAGTCTTTGCCAATGCTGGTATTGGAGAAATTACCCCACTTGGAGCAATCACTGAAGAACACTTTGACAAAACGTTCAACACAAACGTCAAAGGTCTGCTGTTTACCGTGCAGAAGGCATTACCGCTGCTGCCAGAGGGTGCTTCTATTATTCTGAACGCCTCGACTGCTTCTACCGTTGGTAGCCCAGCGTTCAGCGTTTACAGCGCGACCAAAGCCGCCGTGCGATCGTTTGCCCGGAATTGGATACTCGACCTCAAAGAGCGCAAGATTCGGGTGAATGCTATCAGCCCTGGTGTCGTGCCTACTCCTGGCTACAATCTCCTGGGACTCAGTGATGAGCAGGTGCAGGAATTCGTGAATAGTCAAGCTGTCACCATTCCATTAGGGCGAGTCGGCACACCCGATGAGATTGCCAAAGCCGTTGTTTTTCTAGCTTCAGACGACAGCATTGAGTTGTTTGTCGATGGCGGTATGGCACAGATTTGAAGTCCAAAATGGAGTTACAGCCATTCTCGATTGAATAAACCACATTTGTTTTTCTCAGAGGGGTGTCCCAAGCGATCGGCAAGTGCCCCTTTCAAAAAAACAACCAATACCTAACCAAACGTAAAGCGCTGTGAGTGAAGAAACAGTGCTTTCATCAATTATGAAAAAAGTGAAAGGCTTGCTTATGTCACTGGATCGCTTTCCGAGTTTGCCAGAAGTCCATCGCAGCATTTCGATTCCCGATGGCAGGGGCTTTTGGCGTAAATTGCTGGCCTATGCTGGCCCTGGCTATCTGGTATCGGTGGGTTATATAGACCCTGGTAACTGGGCAACGGATATTGCGGGCGGTTCTCAGTTTGGCTATACGTTGCTCAGCGCGATCCTGATGTCCAATCTAATGGCGGTGCTGCTGCAATCGCTCTGTGTGCGGTTGGGGGTGGCAACCGGAAAGGATTTGGCCCAGGTTTGCCGAAACTACTTCAGCCCCCACATCAGCTTTATATTGTGGGTGCTCTGCGAAATTGCGATTGTGGCCTGTGACTTGGCCGAACTGTTGGGCAGCGCCATTGCCCTGAAGCTGCTGTTTGGAATGCCACTGTTTTGGGGGGTATGCATCACGGCACTGGATGTATTGGCGCTGCTATTTTTGCAAAGCAAGGGCTTTCGCTATGTCGAAGCCTTGGTATTCGTGTTGGTAACCACAGTGGGGCTGTGCTATGGGGCAGAGATTTTATTTTCCCGTCCTGAGCTAGGCAGCATTCTCCAAGGCTACCTGCCCAATCGGGAAATTCTCCGCAATCCAGAAATGCTCTACATTGCGATCGGGATTCTGGGTGCAACTGTAATGCCACATAATCTCTATCTGCATTCCTCGATTGTACAAACCCGCGCTTGGCAACCAACACCTCAGAAAAAGTGGGAAGCGATCGAGTTTGGCACGCTTGACTCTACAATTGCGCTATCTTTTGCCCTATTCATCAACTCGGCGATTCTAATCGTTGCTGCTGCTACATTCCATCAGGCTGGCTATCACGAAGTTGCCGAAATTCAGGATGCTTACAAGTTATTATCGCCGCTGCTGGGTGTGAGTGCTGCTAGCACAATTTTTGGTGTGGCGCTGCTGGCTTCTGGGCAGAGTTCGACCCTGACCGCGACCTTGGCAGGACAGATTGTGATGGAAGGTTTTTTGCGATTTCGGCTGCCGCCCTGGCTGCGTCGATTAGCCACTCGTCTGCTAGCAATTATTCCGGCTTTGATTGCGATTGTCTTCTTTGGAGAGCAAAGCACAGGCAGGTTACTGGTTTTCAGCCAGGTAGTATTGAGCCTACAGCTTTCGTTTGCGGTGGTGCCACTGGTCATGTTTACGAGCGATCGCCAGTTGATGGGCGAGTTTGTCAACCCTAAATGGCTAAAGGTCGTTGCTTGGGCAATTGCTGCGATAATTATTGCACTCAATGCCTGGTTGATTCTGCAAACCGTGATTGGCTGGCTGTTTGCTTGAGCGGTTGCATTTCAGCCGTTTTTATTTGCATTCACCACACCCCGATTCCCAAGCCGTAGCTTATTGATTTGAAAACTGCTATAATTATGCAACTCATCTCTGTTAACATCGGACTACCGCGTGAAGTGACCTGGAAAGGAAAAACCATTCGCACTGGAATTTTTAAAGAGCCAGTCCATGCGAGAGTAATGGTGCGTGAACTCAATTTAGATGGCGATCGACAAGCGGATCTCACTGTTCATGGTGGAGTAGATAAAGCCGTGTATGTCTATCCATTCGAGCATTACGATTACTGGCGCAGTGAATTGCCTGACACAGAGTTAACACCAGGTATCTTTGGTGAAAACTTCACAGTTACGGGATTTAAAGAAGAAGATCTGAACATTGGCGATCGCTTCCAAATCGGCAGTGTGGAACTAATGGTGACTCAACCGCGCTTACCGTGCTACAAACTAGGGATTCGCTTTGGGCGATCGGATATGGTGAAACGATTTCTCGCCA
>NZ_BAACAP010000085.1:0-16114 GCF_045865695.1 Scytonema hankhaensis NUACC26 | reverse complement strand
AGATTGCTGTCGGGTAAATAACGAGCTATATCTCCAGTTTTGTACAACCGTTCTCCTGGTTTTTGACTCAAAGGATTGGGGATGAATTTCTCGGCGGTTAATTCTGGGTGGTTGAAATAACCCCGTGCCAATCCATCCCCACTGATATACAGTTCACCAAAAACTCCTACTGGAACAGGTTGTAAATAATTATCTAATAAATAGATTTGGGTGTTTGCAATTGGACGACCAATGGGTACACAAACTCTTGAGTGATTCTCAGAAGTGACACAATAGCAGCAGGTATATGTAGTATTTTCTGTCGGACCATAGCCATTAATCAGCTTGCCCTTTGCTAGCACTTGCAGCACTCGACTGACATGAACCGTAGATAAAACATCACCCCCAGCTAATAGTTGCCGAATATGCCTTAAGTCCTCAACCCGCTCATCTACCATTAAGTGAAACAAACCAGCACTCAGCCATAAGGTCGTAATCTGATACTGTTGCAGAGCTTGTCCTAACTCCTTCAAAGACGGTGTATGATTAGAAAAGACTACTAGCTGTGCCCCATTTAACAAACAGCCCCAAATCTCAAAGGTTGAGGCATCGAACGAGACTGGTGCCAGTTGTAAGAAAATTTCTTCTGCTGTCAAACTGGCGTAATTATTTCCTTTAACCAGTCGCACTACACCTCTATGAACAACGCTTACTCCTTTAGGTTGCCCCGTTGAACCCGAGGTGTACATTAAATATGCTAAGTTTTCTGGCTTAACTTGGCTGACTAAATTCTCTTTGCTTTGCTGGGCAATCATTTCCCAGTCTGAATCAAGACAAATCACTTGCGCCCATGAAGTTGGCAGTTCCTCGACTAACTGCTCTTGAGTTAGTAGCACTGAGATTTGCGTCTCCTCTAACAACAAAGAAAGACGTTCTAAAGGACACTCAGTATCCAAGGGTAAGTATGCGCCACCACTTTTTAGAATACCCAATAGCCCGATAATCATTTCGATAGAGCGCCCAGTGTATATACCCACTAGCACCTCAGGCTTTACCCCTAAGCTTTGCAAATAACGCGCCAGTTGATTAGCCCGTTGGTTGAGTTCTCGATACGTCAGCTGTTGGTCTTCATAGACTATAGCTACAGCATTCGGTGTCTGCTCCACTTGTGCTTCAAATAGTTGATGGATACAGGCATTCCTTGGGTAATCGCTTTCAGTGTTGTTCCACTCTACCAACTGCTGATGTCGCTCGGTTGTAGTTAACAAAGGTAACTCCCAGACCCGTTGTTTAGGATTGGTGACAATGCCTTTGAGCAATATCTGAAAATGCCCCAGCATTTGAGTGATAGTAGCGGTGTCAAACAAGTCAGTGCCGTACTCTAATGTACCTACCAGCCCTGAATGGGTCTCTCGTAAGGACAAACTCAAATCAAATTTTGCAGTCGAATTTTTCCTTTGTAGAGATTTTAGAGTTAGTTCTGGCAGCTTTAACTCATCCATCAGGTCATTTTCAAGGTTAAAAGTCACTTGAAACAACGGGTTATGGCTCAGGTTACGATCGGGCTGCAAAGCCTCCACTAAATACTCAAAGGGCAAATCTTGATGGCTATAGGCACCTATAGCTACCTCCTTTACTCGCCCCAGCAACTCCTGGAAGCTAGGATTACTTGATAAATCGGTACGCAAAACTAAGTTATTGACGAAAAAGCCAATCAATCCCTCAATCTCAGCTCGGTTACGGTTGGCAATAGGTGAGCCTACGACAATGTCATCCTGTCCACTGTAGCGATGGAGTAGTATCTTGAAGACTGCTAGCAGTGTCATAAACAGAGTAGCCCCTTCTTGATGGCTTAAGGTCTTGAGCTGCTCAGTTAGGTCATAGGACAGTGAGAACAATTGCGTTGCACCTCGGAAGGTCTGAACTACAGGGCGGAGATGGTCGGTGGGTAGCTGTAGCACAGGGCATTCACGTAACTGTCGTTGCCAATAAACCTGTTGTGCTTCTAGTACCTCTCCTTGCAGCCATTGACGCTGCCACATAACAAAGTCCGCGTACTGAATAGGCAGTTCAGATAACGGTGAGATATTTCCTCTGGAGAATGCTTTGTAGAGTGTGGCTAACTCCCGGATAAGAACTCTTACCGACCAACCATCGGAGACAATGTGATGCATTGTAAACAACACAACGTGCTCAGTCTCAGCCAATTGCAAAAGAGTAACTCGCAATAAAGGACCTTGTGCCAGATCAAACGGTTGCTGTGCTTCTTGTGCGGCTAAGCGCTCCACCTCAACTTCCTGCTGGCTTTTAAGAAGCGATCGCAGATCCACTATCGGTAGTTTTAAAGTCAAGGTTGAGGCGACGATCTGGACAGATTGACCATTGTGGCTCTTGAATGTAGTGCGTAAAACTTCATGCCGTCGAACGATCTCATTCAAACTCTGCTCTAACACTGCTGTATGGAGCAAACCAACGAGGCAGAATGCAGCTGATACGTTATAAACAAAGCTGGATGGTTCTAATTGATTTAGGAACCACAGCCGTTGCTGGGCAAAAGACAGAAATGATTCGTCAGAGTTTTCTCTCCGGGGAATTGTTTGCCTATCAGAGATTTGAACTTTCTGATTCTCAAGCAGGTATTCAACAAGCTCTATCTCATCGGCAACAAACTGATTTGGGTCTTGGAAGTTTTTTGTATTCATTGTGCTTTAGTTTTTGCTTTTCTATTCTGCTCAAGAATTTGTCTTTTAGTCTCTGAAGGCATACTCTTAATTTTCTCGAGAACTTGAGCAATTTTTTCTACTTGCCCAGGATTTGTCTCACTCTTAACAAGTTTATGTGATAGACTTGCAATCGTGGGGTCTTCAAAAAATTTATGCAGAGTTAGTTCCGTCCGAAAAGTGCTGCGTACCCTAGAGATAAATTGGGTTGCACGTAAGGAATTTCCACCCAATTCAAAAAAGTTATCATATATCCCCACTCGTTCAATGCAAAGTAAGTCCATCCAGATGTCGGCTAGCGCTTGTTCAATTGGGTTTTGAGGGGCGACATAATTCTCTTTCAAATTGAGCTTAGCAATGTTTGGTCTTGGTAAAGCGCAGCGATCCACCTTGCCATTAACCGTTAATGGTAAAGTATTTAGCTTCACGAACGCCAATGGCATCATGTAAGCTGGCAATTTCTCCGTTAGAAGTATCCGGAGTTCATCAATCAAAAGAGCTGATTCCTCTTGAGGTATTACATAAGCCACCAAGTACTTGTTACCAAATTCATCTTCTTGAGCTACAACTACAGCTTGTTGCACCTGTGGGTGTTGAGTCAAAACTCCCTCAATCTCTCCAGGCTCAATGCGAAAGCCATGAAGTTTTATTTGGCGATCGATGCGACCTAAGTACTCAATTTCTCCATTAGGCAGATAACGAACCAGATCGGCAGTCTTATAAAAACGTGCACCAGGTTCAGTACTGAAGGGGTTAGGAATAAACTTCTCAGATGTTAGTTCCGGACAGTTTAGATAACCTCGTGCTAAACCAACACCGCTAATGTATAACTCACCTGGTATGCCTATTGGAACTGGCTGTAGGTGTTGATCCAGCACGTATAGCTTGATGTTGGCAATGGGACGACCAATAGGGATCGATCCTGAGTGATGCTTGCCTTTCGGCACAGTATAGATGCAACAACCTACCACAGTCTCTGTTGGACCGTATTCATTAACTATTAAAGTGTTTTTAGCGCAATTTTGCCAAAAAGCAATGTTATGCGCCAACAGATTTTCACCTCCGATAATAATGAAGCGGGATCGGTCGCTTGCTTCTTGTGAGCGCAACTGCTGGTTTAGCAACTCCAAGTGAGCTGGCGTGAGCTTAATTAGGCTTAAGTTTGTTATCTTCAGCAGAGCAGCGCTCAAAGCTTCTACACTACTGTCTTCAGTAAGCAGTTCTACCTGACGACCCACCAATAAGGGAGAAAATAGACTTGTGATGGTTAGGTCAAAGGCTATTGAAGAATGCACTAACGTACCTTTTCCTTGTTCGACTGAATAAGCTTTTATGCACCAAGCGAGATAGTTTACTAAACCTTGATGCGAGATTAAAGTACCTTTAGGTTTGCCTGTCGATCCTGAGGTATAGATAATGTAAGCCAGGTTTTGAGCTATTGCCTTATTGATTGGGTTCTCCACACTCTCGTGGGAAATACTTTTCCAATCAGTATCCAAACACACGACTGTAGCGCCTTGTTTAAAAAATCTTCCCGCAAGCGCTTGTTGGGTTAACAGTACTGGTATCTGAGCATCTTCCAAGATAAAGACTAGTCGTTCTGAGGGATGAGTAATATCCAGAGGCACATAAGCACCTCCAGCTTTAAGAATGCCCAACAGCCCTACCACCATCTCTATAGAGCGCTTGACACAAATACCGACTGGTATCTCAGGTCCTACCCCAAGTCTTTGCAAATAATGCGCTAGCTGATTAGCTTGTTCGTTAAGTTCTCGATAGGTTAGTTGTTGGTTTTCAGAGACTACAGCGACAGCATCTGGTGTCTTCCAAGATTGCGCCTCGAATAGCTGATGGATACAAGCATCCTTCGGATAGTCAGCTTCGGTACTGTTCCACTCTACCAACAGCTGATGTTGCTCGTTTGCAGTTAACAAAGGCAACTCCCAGATCCGTTGTTCAGGGTTAGTAACAATGGCCTTAAGCAAAGTCTGAAAATGTCCCACCATCCGAGTGATAGTGCTAACATTGAACAAGTCAGTATTGTATTCCAATACTCCCATTAATCCTTGTTCAGTTTCTGTTAAAGACAAAGTTAGATCGAAGCGAGTTGTTTCGGATTCTACTTTCATCAGACTTAAACTCAGGCCTGGAAGCGTTAAAACTTCCATTGGGGCATTCTGCAAAACAAACATCACTTGAAACAGTGGTGTGTGGCTTAAGTTTCTATTTGGTTGTAACTCTTCTACAAGTTGTTCAAAGGGCAAATCTTGATGGGTATAAGCATCCAAAGTGACTTCCTGCACACGCTTTAACAACTCCCGAAAACGGGGGTTGCCAGACAAGTTAGTACGTAGCACCAAGGTATTGACAAAAAAGCCAATTAACCCTTCTATCTCATTGTGATTGCGGTTGGCGATGGGTGAACCGACAAGGATATCCTCTTGCCCTGTGTAGCGATAGAGCAAAGTTTTAAACGTTGCAAGCAGGGTCATAAATAGTGTTGCCCCTTCCTGCTGACTCAATGTTTTAAGTGCTTCGGTTAGAGTAGGCGAAAGTTCAAAAAACTGCTTTTTGCCGACAAAGGTTTGCACAGGTGGTCTTGGTCGGTCTGTGGGAAGTTCCAGTACTGGTAAGTTACTGCCCAGTTGCTGCTTCCAGTAATCCATTTGAGATGCCAACACTTTTTTTTGCAGCCACTGTCGCTGCCAAATGGCAAAGTCTGCATATTGAATGGGCAGTTGAGGGAGCGGAGAAGGAATTCCCGCACAAAAGGACTCGTAAAGCGCTGTTATTTCACGAAGAATAATGCCTGCTGACCAACCATCAGCAACAATATGATGAATTGTAAATAGCAGCATATACTCTTGTGAACCTAATTGCAGGAGGGTGGTACAGAGTAATGGACCTTTGGTCAAGTTAAAGCAGCGTCGTGCCTGTTGTTTAGCCAGTCGTTGTGTTTCTACCTCCCTAGTATTTTTTGGTAATCCCTGCAAGTCCACAACTGGCATTTTTACACTAAGTGTAGGAGCAATAACCTGCATTGGTTGTTCGTCTACACTTGTTATGGTAGTTCGCAAAACTTCATGACGACGCACGATTTCATTG
Organism: Scytonema hankhaensis NUACC26; assembly: GCF_045865695.1. Lineage (NCBI taxonomy): Bacteria > Bacillati > Cyanobacteriota > Cyanophyceae > Nostocales > Scytonemataceae > Scytonema > Scytonema hankhaensis. The sequence goes on along the minus strand of NZ_BAACAP010000085.1, from coordinate 10,310 downwards.
AGGCTTTGCAAAAGTGCTGCTACATTAAGTGATCCTTGTAGTAAGACGGATCTAGAGAGGTTGTAAAAGGAACTCCCTGGTTGCAACTGGTCGAGAAACCACAGTCGCTGCTGAGCAAAGGATAAAAGCACTTTTTCATCTCGTGTAAAGCGCTCAATTGGAGGAATTTCCAATTGCTGTCCAGATCTAAGTACCATTTCAATGCGTTCGGCGAATCCAGCCACAGTTGGCGACTCAAACAAACTTCGCAATGGTAACTCCACTTGAAAAGCTTCGCGCACTTTAGAAATAACTTGAGTAGCTAGTAGAGAGTGCCCGCCCAACTCAAAAAAGTTGTTATCAAAACCTACTTGTTTAAGATTTAGAATTTGTGCCCAAATTCCAGCTACTACCTCCTCCACTGGTGTGCGCGGAACTGCAATAGAGTTTTTTATCTCCTGCTGTACTTGGTCAGAGGCAAGTAAGGTCTGACGGTTGACTTTGCCATTGGGCAACAAAGGTAAAGCATTCAATATCACAAAGCTATAAGGTACCATGTAATCTGGTAACTTCTTTCTTAAAAAGTTCCGTAAATCACTGGATTTTAAATTTTGGATAAATGTCTCTGTATTAGGGACAACATAACCCACTAAGTACTGTTTCCCTAGTTCATCTTCGCGTGCTACAACAACAGCTTCTCGAACGACTGGATGCTGGCATAGTACTGCTTCAATTTCTGTCAGTTCAATGCGAAAGCCTCGAATCTTCACTTGGAAGTCACTACGACCCAGAAACTCAATTGTACCGTCTGGCAAATAACGTCCTAAGTCCCCAGTTTGATAAAGTCTTGCTCCCTGTTCTTCGCTAAAGGGATGGGGAATAAACTTAAGAGCGGTTAAATCAGGGTTATTAAAATAACCTTGACCCAGACCCCAACCACCAATATACAGTTCGCCGGGAACTCCAACTGGCACAGGTTGGAGATGTTGGTCTAACAGATAGATTTGGGTGTTAGGAATTGGACGACCGAGAGGGACAACTTTCACTCGCTCATCTTGTACAGTAGGAATCGGATAAGTTGCAACAATCCCACAGGTTTCCGTTTGACCAAACATATTTATGAATCGTGCATTATGCTGGAAACCAAATGTCCACTGCTTGGGAATATCAGATAGCAATGGTTCGCTTGCAGACAAGATTAAGCGCAGTTTGTTATTCAGTAAAGCTTGTCTCATCCCTGGTTCTAAACCAGCTACCATATAAATCAAATTGCGCCAGTAGGAGGGGACAATATCAATAACTGTAACATCATTGTACTTCACTGCCTCAAACAGTGCTCTTGGATCTTTTCTCTGTTCTAAAGTTGCAATTATAACAGTAGCGCTTTGAGTCAGAGGAACCATTAATTGCCTGACAGACGATGAGAAGGCAATTGATGCTGTATGCAAATATACATCTTCTGCTGTGATACCCAGCGCTGATTGCATTGCCTGCACGTAGTGACACAAATTAGTATGCGTGACTCTGACTCCCTTGGGGGTTCCAGTTGAGCCAGAGGTGTAAATCACATAAGCTAAATTATCAGCTATGATTGTCGGGTTTAAGTTTTCTTCTGACAGTTGAGCAATCGAATGCCTATGTGTGTCAAGGCAAACAACCCTTAAATTTTGGATTGAATCTGGTTGTTCCGCCGAAGGAACAATCTCTAGCTCTCGACCAGTGGAATTTAGTAGAAGATCGACTAAATGCTTCTGAGTCAACAACACCCTTGGTTGAGAGTTTTGCAACATGAATGCCAATCGCTCTTTTGGGTAAGCTGGATCTAGAGGCACATATACCCCTCCAGCCTTGAGAATACTGAGAATACCGATAACAGTATCTATTGAACGCTCTACGTACAAGCCAACCAATACCTCTGCCTCAACACCTAGCTGCTGTAAATAACGAGCTATTTTGTTAGCACGGCTATTAAGTTGACCATAGGTAATTTTTTGATCTGCAAAAACTATGGCAATTTTTTCTGGTGTCCTGGCTGCTTGCTCTTCAAACAGTTGATGAATACACTTATCTTTGGAATACTGAACCTCAGTGTTGTTAAATTTGACTAGCAGTTGTTGTTGTTCAATTCTACTAAGAATTGGTAACTGACTGATTGGTACATCAAGATGGATAATTGCACTTTCTAGCAGTGTTTGCAACTTTCCAGCTAAGCCTTTAATATCTTCTGCTTCGATGAAGTTAGCATCGTAGGCTAGTTTAAAATTGATAAAATCATCTTGATGAAAGCAAACAAGTTTAATTTTAAATCTGTCAGTGTAGGAGTAATGCTGGTAAATAGAAAACAATACACCAGCAGCTGCATATTTTTCTTGCTGGCCTTCAAACTCAAAACAAAGCGGAAAAAATTGTTGAATATTTGAGGGTAATCCTACTAGTTGCTCCCATGTAAAATATTCTTGTTTATGATAAATATTGTCTAGATTTTTACTTATATTACGTAACAAATTTATAAGAATTTTGTCGTTTTGTAACTGACAATCTAATGGTAAATACTTAGTTAATAGTCCTAAAGCTGATTTTAATTCTTGATATTGACGTCCATCAGCAGCAACGCCGATAACTAAGTTCTCTTGTCCTGTTAAACGCCATAGCAAAACATTCCAGCAAGTTAAAAACACTTTAGCAACTGAAGAGTTATGCTGTTGAGCAAGTTGGATAATTTTTGCAGACACATGGGAATCAATTTGGAAAGTATCAGTTTGTGGATAAAATTCTCTTTGTTTTACAGGTTGTTTTTCCCAAGGAAGCTGCAACGCTGTTAGAGCAGAAAAATTTTGCTGATGCCAGAAGTTTCTACCTGCTTCTGTATCTTCTCCTGCTAACAATTCATTTTGCCATGCTGCTAAGTCTGCATACTGTAGTGGTTTCTCAGATAATCCCTTTTTTCCAGAACCACCAGCGTAATATTCGCTGATTTCTTTAACCAAATTTTTCAATGTTACAGTATCAGCACAGAGTGCAGGCAAGGTGATGAATAAAACATACTTGGACAGTGACAAAGTTACTAGAGATAAGTTTAAAACTGGACCTTGAGTCAAATTAAATTTCTGCCGAATTAATTGATTAAATAAAGTTTTTACTTGCGCTTCTTGTTCTTGAGGAGTGTAAATGCTCAAATCATAATTTTGATTCCAAGAAACCCTTGGCTCCACAATGACTTGTAGCGGAATAGTCATCCCAGGTAAATGTCTATAAGTAGTGTGGAGAATCTCGTGCTGATTAACAACCTGTTCTATGGCAGCTTGTAAAGTATTCATATCAAGGTTACCTTCCATTAACAAAGCACAATGAACAAAGTATGGGAGGTGCTCAGTCTGGTGCAATTGCCACAGATGTTTTTGTTGTGGTGAAAGTTGGAAAGCTTGAATTTCTCTAAGCGGTTTAAATTCCATACAAAGGTTAAATATTGTGTATTTTTGATGGTAGATATAAATTAATAAATTACTATTTTTTGAAAAAATAACTAAAAAATAAATAGTAATTTGATGGTTTTGTAAATAAAGTTTGGTGTCAAATTTTAAGAAGTTTAGGTATTTGTTATTGTGCTAACTGGTTCTGCCATTCCCACGACAACTTTTCTATCTCCTGTATATGGCTTACGTCCGTGCGCTGCAAGCATATTATCAAGCATTAATATATCTCCAACCTGCCAGGAGAAAACAATTGTTGCTTGTTGGTAGACACTGCGAATTTTATCTAACACGTCTGGTTCAATGGGTGAACCATCACCATAATAGGTGTTATGCGGCAAGTCTTCTTCTGAAAACTCTGCTAACAGTGCCTTGCGAATAGTTGGTTCTAAGGTTGAGACATGAAAAAAAGCAGCGTGATTAAACCAAACTATTTCGCCAGTGTGCGGGTGTTTGCTTATTGCTGGACGAATTTGGCTGGTTCTCAATCTATTTCCCTGTTTCCACTCAAACTCAATACTATTTTTTTGGCAGAATACTTCTACATCTGCTTGGTTAGTGGTTTGAAAAACTATTTGCCAAGGTAAGCCAAAGCCGTTACCGAAGTTGCGAACGTACATAACTTGTTTTTCGGCAAAGCGCTGGCGAATTTTAGAATCAATCCACTTATACAATTTTCGAGTGTCAGCTATTGGTGTTTCTCCACCCTGTTCTGCCGATTTCACACAGTAGAAAAAGATTTTTAAAGGCCAAGTAGCAGCGTAAGAATTTTCGTTATGGAGATAAATAGTTTGATTAGCAGGATAATCTGTTGAAGTGTAGATATGACCTTGAATGTGACTCCGGGGTGAAGAGCGATCGCGATATTCTAGTAACTCCCCAGAAACCGTCTGGATGAACTGCTCAAATTCTGCCACCTCTTGAAGTTGGAAGTTACGGAATAGAATACCTCCATGCTTTAACAAATTAGTTGCAATCAACTCCTGATTGTTTGCTGCCCATGCAACCAGATTCACTCCCTCAACAGTAGGTTGTATTAGTAGTGGTAGTAAATTTTCCCCCGCAAGTTGAGTAGTATGGATTAATTGACTGACAGCTTTACGCTTGACAGTTTTCAGATATCTAAAGCTAAGTTGCGAAGAATTAGAAATGTTCATAAGTCTTGACGTTTTTTGTGCATTTATTCATCATTTGTTTGGCTCATGCTTGGAAACTCTAAATCAAGTTCTTCTAATGATTTTATCCCTAGGTTCTGTAACATAAAGGATCGGAGTATGTTATTCTTAACAATATTGCTACCTTCATTATTGTCTCCTTTATAGATAATAACTAAATTATGGTAAAAGTGCATAGAAACAATATTTTTATCAAAATAAGATGGTACGTAGCCTGGATGTAAAAATTCTTCATAATTTAAACCATCGACTAGTCTTTTAAAGAAATTCATTGATGTGTTCTGGTCATTTAAGTCAAGGCTCCCACCAACTTTTGTCAAGCTTTCCAAATAAACACTTCCTTTACCAAAGTTTGACCATTTTTCACCTATAAGACTGGGCCAATAAGAAGTGTGAGTATCTTCTACAATATAAATTCCATTTTTTTTAAGAGCAGGAAAAAGGGTTTTAAAAGATTCGATCGCATGTTTGTTGATATGGCTACCATCATCAATAATAATATCAAGTTCTCCGGTTTCTGCTATAACCTCTTTTAGAAACAATTCATCATCTTGACTTCCTTGAAAAATTTTGATCCGCTCTTCTTCTAAAGCTTTTTTATCGATAATATCAATTCCATAAATCATACTTTTAGGAAAATATTTTTTCCATAATTTTAAAGATTCACCTCCTTTTGTAGGATCGTCATAACCTCCAATACCAATCTCTAAAATTTTTAGGGGTTTAAATCTTATCGGTGCAAAATGCTTTTCGTAGTGCTGAGCGTACATATGAGAACCTTCTTCTTCACCCCATTTTGTATTATAAAATAATGCCAACTTTTTTAAGTTATTTCCGTAAATTAATGGAATTAGTTTACGAGATTGTTTTTTGATAATTTTTTTTAAAATTTGTCTTAGTTTCATTGGTTGACTCCCTCAAAATATCATTAAAAAAAAGAATAGCTACTCTTTTATAATAGCGTTTCGTTTGATTAGCTTGAGCTTTTCCCTACTAATATTTTCCAGTTCTTTTTGTTGAATTTGTTCTTGCTTTTCATCAGCTTCGGCAAAAATATTTGCTAACTCATTGAGCCTGATTTCAGGCTGTATCACAATATGGCGCAGCAACATCTCAAAATGGTTTACCATCTGCTTGATAGTTGTTGCGTTAAACAAGTCTGTTTTGTACTCTAATGACCCATTAAGACCTTCTAAACTTTCCCAGAAGCTAAGTTTCAAATCAAATTTTGAGGTGCGATTATCTATTTCTTGAATCTGCCATTTTAAATTAGAAAGCTCAACAGATGATATTGGTGCATTTTGGAGGATAAACATTACCTGGAACAATGGGTTATGGCTAAGGTTTCGTTTTGGCTGTAACTCCTCTACTAGTTTTTCAAAAGGTAACTCTTGATGAGCATAAGCACCTAAAGCTACTTCCTGTACGCGCTGTAGTAGCTCGCGAAAAGTTGGGTTCCCTCCAAGATAAGTACGCAATACGAGAGTGTTAATGAAAAAGCCAATCAATCCTTGAGTTTCTACATGATTACGACCTGCAACAGGTGAACCAACTAAAATGTCTTCTTGTTTTGTATAGCAGTGCAACAATGTTTTAAACACTGTCAAGAGAGCCATAAAGAAAGTAACACCCTCTTGTTGGCTCAAGTCTTTTAATCCCTCAATAAGGTATTTGGGAAGTATAAAAACTTGCTTTTTTCCAGCGAAGGTTTGAATAGGAGGTCGCGGTCGATCTGTCGGTAATTGCAACACAGATATATTACCACTAAGTTGTTGTTTCCAGTAATCAAGTTGGGTTTTTAAAACTTCTCCTTGTAACCACTGCCTCTGCCAATAGGCAAAATCTGCGTATTGAATGGGAAGTTTAGACAGAGGTGATGATTGTCCCTGTAAGAACGCTTCATAAATTACTGCTAGTTCTCGGAGTAAAATACCTATTGACCATCCATCAGTAATCATATGGTGCATGGTCAGGAGCAGCAGATGCTTATTTTCTTGTAAGCGCAAGAGCTTAGCACGTAGCAATGGTGCTTGGGACAAGTTGAAAGGATACTGTGTTTCTTCAAGAATAAAATCTTCGACTTGAGATACTGGATTTTGGATTGTTGTAAAATCTATAATTGGCAGTTTAATATCTAAAGGTGGATGAATAACCTGAACTGGATATCCCTCCACAACTTCAAAGCTGGTTTGCAAGGTTTCATGACCCTTGATAACTTCGTTGAGGCTCTGTTCCAATGTTGGGGCGTTTAGCTTTCCAGTTAATTGTATAGCAACAGGAACGTTGTAAAAAGGGTTTCCTGGTTCCAATTGCTCCAAAAACCACAACCGCTCTTGAGCTAAACATAGGGGTAAATGCTTATTCCTGGGAATAGGCTCCAGTTTTGGCTTTTGAGGTGTCGCTTCTGCTACTTGCGCCAATATTTGCTTTGTCAAGTGAAGGATGCTAACATCTTGCAAAAAGTTAGTTACAGATATAGCCACCCCAAAATCTGCTTCAATACGATTTTTAAGGTCAAAAGCTATTAAGGAGTCCATACCTAGAGCAGTCAAAGGTTGTTGAGGCTGCACTTGGGATGGCACTATCTTGAACACTTGAGCAACCAGTTTTTGAAGATGAGATATTAGTGCTGTTTCATGTTTTAGAGGTGTAACGCTCAAAGTACTTGCGGAGTTTATCCTATCACTTACAGCATTTGTACTACTCAGAATTCTTTTATCTACCACCTCTAAAGAGCCTGCAAGAAATTTTGCTTTGCAAGCGCAGCGTTGTATTTTACCACTAGAGGTTTTCGGAATAGTACCTGGTTTAAGCAAAATTACTGCATATGTTTGCACCTCATGTTCAAAAGCTACAGCCTGACGAATTGCTGTAACGACTTCCTCTACATTTGGTTTAGCGCGAAACTCCAATTCTTGTACCACAACCAGCCGTTCTTCATTGTCCACTTCCACAGAAAAGGCAGCACCACTAGCTGAACGCAATGATGAATGACTACATTCTACGGTCAGTTCTATGTCTTGTGGGTAAAGGTTGCGACCACGAATAATGATTAAATCCTTTACTCTACCTGTGATGTAGAGTTCTCCATTGTGTAGAAAGCCTAAATCACCAGTGCGTAAAAATGGCCCTTCTCCTGTGTCTGTTAAGTATGCACTGAAGGTTTGCTCTGTTTCAAGAGGACGATTCCAGTAACCTTGACCAATACTAGGTCCACAAACCCAAATTTCCCCTACTTCACAAGGTTGACAACGAGTTAAAGTCTCTGGATGTGCAATGACAATCTGCTGTTCCGGTATGGTTTGACCACAACTTACAAATGACTGAATATCTTGTCTTTCAGCACTAGCTTCAATTATTTTATTTTTTGAAAGTCCAAATTTCTCAATAGTTCTTACTTGAGGTAAGGCTGTCTTGCTCCCACCCGAAACCATGAGTGTTGCTTCCGCCATGCCGTAACACGGGTAAAAAGTTTCTTGACGAAAGCCACACTCTGCAAACGCTGTTACAAATCGCTGTAAAGTATCTTTTCGGACTGGTTCAGCACCGTTGAAGGCGACACTCCAACTGCTTAGATCCAGGCTTGACCGTTGTTGTTGAGTTATCTTCTGAATGCACAATTCGTATGCAAAATTGGGACCACCACTGGTGGTGCCTTTGTAGTAAGAAACTGCCTGCAACCATCGGTACGGTTGTTGTAAAAAAGATGCTGGAGCCATTAAGATGCAAGGAAAGCCTCCATACAAAGGTTGCAGTATCCCGCCAATCAATCCCATGTCATGGTATACAGGTAGCCACGAGACAAATCTACTGTTGAGTGAATGCTCCATAAGTTGGTAAGTCATGGCTGTATTATGCACTAAGTTGCCATGACTTAGCATTACACCTTTGGGTGTGCCTGTAGAACCTGATGTGTATTGCAGAAAGGCTAAGGTATCTACATTAATCAAAGGTTCAAGCCAAGAATCTTCTATGCCTGGAGCAACGTTGTCGGTAGTCAGCCACTGTAACCCTTCTATATTCCCTTGTTTAGCAAGTAGGCATTGCAATTTAGATTTGAGGGTGCTTGTTGTGAGAGCGACACGAGGAAGTGCATCTGCGACAATCGCCTGTATCCTGGGGGTATTGCGTTGATTGTGCGGTGGGTAAGCCGGAACCGCTACGACTTCTGCGTACAAACAACCAAAAAAAGCCGTCAAGTAATCTAGTCCTGGTGGATATAGCAGTAAAGCACGTTCACCTCTTAAACTATAAGATTGTAGAAGGGATGCGATCGCCCGACTGCGTTGTTCCAACTGTTTGTAAGTTAGTGTCGCAGAGGATATCTCTCCATCTTCTAGGAAGATAAAAGCTTGTTTGTCTGGTTGTGTGAAGCTTCTGTAACGCAGAACATCAACAATCGTTTCACAGTTCTGGAAAGATGCTTTTATGCTGTTGAAAATTTGAGTCATTTTCTACCTCAAGCATTGCAATATATCCTCTCCTGATATTGAATGCGACTGCTACACACTCAACTCGAATGTCCTAATAAATCTACTATCTTGTGAATGCTATAGGCAGATACAACGTATGCATTTAGTTTGTGTTAAATCTTGAGTCTGCTTGATAATTACTTACAAAATAGTGAGATAAGAAACCTATAACGAGTAATGAAACCGAAATCCTTAATTGAGGAAATCTTTATTGAAGTAATAACCAGTTGTTTGAGCAACCTTTATTACCTTAGTATATATCTTTGGTATTTATCAATCTTTGCTTAACAAATATTTATCAAGAGCTTCAATAGTAATCAACTCAGGCAGTCAGTGCTATTCAGTTATGCTAACTTAAAATCGTGATTACTGTACCAGCGCTCTAGGAAAAATATGCAGTCCTAAATCTAGGGCTACATATTTTTCAGGTGCTTTCATCAGAACCGTCTTTTTTTTAAATAAAGGGACTATTCATTCTTCAACTTGTTGAGGTTGAAGTGAAATTCTGATAAGGATTTCAATGTCAGTGGTAGTCGATTCTTTAACTTCAGCTACCTTTCCAAACCATTTGTGGTCATGTTGCTCAAAGTCAGTGATGCAAACAGGATGACCAATTTCAAATAGCGATTCAATTTCTATCTCTGCTGAATCTTTGGGTGGATAATCATCGCTATTATATGAAGTTGCCTTCAAAGATGGTAGTAAAGGAGGAGCAGGGGGAGAAAAATTAATACTCATTAACTCTTCTCCCTCAACTTCCAGAGCCTCAAAAGCTTGGTCTACACCTGGTATTTTTGACTGCAACTTGGTATTAGTAGCCGAGACCATGTCATAAGACGGATCGCTCAGATGGAAGTGTGCTGAAGCTTCTGTTTTCTTTTCAGGTAGCTTATCCTCAAACTGTTCTACAACAGGAGCGCTTTGGGTCTCCACAGTCTGTACTGTTAAAGGTGGCTCAGCAGGGATGCTGATGGTTGATTTACAAACTTTGGACTTAGTTGATTCCTTATATCGACTGGCAATTGCCCTAACTTTAGCATGAGTCATGGTTTCTCCTTGTGCAGCGCATTCTAGGGCTTCCAGACGAACCGCTTCAGGAGTAGATGGAGCTGCCAGAACATAAAGGGCTGAAGCATCTATAGACAAATCGGTAAAATTTACCGATTTGTCTATAGATGCTTCAGCCCTTTATGTTCTGGCAGCTCCATCTACTC